>CAYYZT010000258.1:4365-5093 GCA_964476015.1 uncultured Chitinophaga sp. | reverse complement strand
CCAATGCTCGATAGCACTGGCGGAGGGGGTATTCACCTCCTGCTCCCTATTGTCGAAGCCAAGCAAAGCGGCCAAAGGCATGCCATGTACATTGCCGCTGGGCGTGGTGTAGGGCGTGTGCATATCGGCGTGTGCGTCAATCCATATAACCCCTATTTTCTTTTTGGGGTAAGCCTTGCGCACACCAGCAATCAACCCGCCCGCCGAGCTGTGGTCGCCCGAAAGGATAATGGGGAATGCTTCTTGCTGCAACGTTTCCTTTACGGTATCGGCCAACCGCTCGTACATGGGCACTATACCCCTTATGCGTTTGGCAAAAGGCGTTTCTTCCGGCTCCAAGAGCAAGGCGTTCTCGTCGGGCACGGCTGTGGACTCGAATTGCTTGAAGAACGAACTGCGGTAATCCAACGCTGCGATGCGGATGGCATCCGGGCCAAGGCTGGCCCCACGGGTACCCGCTCCCAGCTCCGAACGCACTTCAATAATCTTTACTTTCTTCATCTGCCCGAAAAATTCTAGCTTTAATGCACGCAAGAACCCGCAAATTACAAAGTTTCCGCAAACATGGCTAACTATATCCTTGCCCTTGACCAAGGCACCACCAGTTCCCGCGCTATCGTGTTCGACCAGCAAGGCAACATTAAAGGCATCGCCCAAAAGGAGTTTACCCAAATCTCCTGCGGGTTGTGCTCCACCCATCCTTTCTGCGGGAATATTTGGGTAAACTC
>CAYYZT010000258.1:0-4355 GCA_964476015.1 uncultured Chitinophaga sp. | reverse complement strand
AGGAGTTTACCCAAATATTCCCGCAGAATGGATGGGTGGAGCACAACCCGCAGGAGATTTGGGAAAGCCAGTTGCAAGTGGCCAAAGAGGTATTGGGCATTGCGCACATTACTCTCGAAGACGTGGAGTCTATCGGCATTACCAACCAGCGCGAAACTACCGTGGTGTGGAATAAAGAGACCGGAAAAGCCGTGTACAACGCCATCGTGTGGCAAGACAAGCGCACCGCGCCGCTGTGCCAAAAACTGAAGGCTGACGGGCTAGAACCTTACGTAAAAGAACAAACCGGTTTGGTGCTGGATTCTTATTTCTCTGGCACCAAAGTAAATTGGATACTGGAAAACGTGCCCGGTGCAAGACAGCTTGCCGACGAGGGCAAACTGCTCTTCGGCACGGTGGATAGCTGGCTTATCTGGAACCTTACCGGCGGCGAAACCCATGCCACGGATTACAGCAATGCCTCACGCACACTGTTGTATAACATACGCAACCTGCAATGGGACCAGAAGATGTTGCAAGCTTTGGGTGTACCCAACAATATGCTTCCGGATGTGCGCCCCAGTAGCGGGGATTTCGGCAAGACTAAGGCAGAGCTGTTCGGCCGTGCGGTGCCCATTTGCGGCGTTGCGGGCGACCAACAGGCTGCCCTGTTCGGGCAGGCGTGTTTTGACCCCGGCACAGCTAAAAACACCTATGGCACGGGCTGTTTTATGTTGATGAACACGGGCACCAGCCCCGTATCGTCTAAAAACGGGTTGCTCACTACCATCGCTTGGGGATTGGATGGCAAGGTGGAATATGCCTTGGAGGGAAGCGTATTTATTGCCGGAGCGGCCATACAGTGGCTGCGCGATGGCTTGAAGATAATAGACAGTGCCCCTGATAGTGAGTACTATGCCCTAAAAGAAAAAGATACCGCCGGGGTGTACGTGGTGCCCGCCTTTGTAGGCCTCGGTGCGCCGTATTGGGATATGTATGCGCGTGGGGCCGTTTTCGGGCTGACGAGGGGTACCCGTAAATCGCATTTGATACGGGCCACGATAGAGTCGTTGGCCTATCAAACCCGTGATGTGCTGGGAGCCATGGAACAGGACGGCAATATGAGCCTAAAGTGCTTACGGGTGGATGGTGGCGCCAGTGCCAACAACCTGCTGATGCAGTTCCAGGCCGACATCCTGAATACCGAAGTGGAACGCCCCGCCGTAATTGAAACCACGGCTTTGGGCGCGGCTTATTTGGCGGGCATCGCCACGGGTTTTTACAGTAAAGCCGATATTGCTCAAAACAGGCAGGTAAACCGGGTATTCAAACCTGAAATGGAAGAAGCAATACGCGCCAAGCTTTATCGTGGCTGGCAAAAAGCCGTAAAGCGCACCATGGAATGGGAAAAAGACGACGAAGAGGCTATTTGATGGCGACCTTAAGCAAATGCTTATCGCCGATATAGCCTTCTAGCGTATCACCAGCCACCACCGGGCCTACGCCTGCGGGGGTGCCCGTAAAAATAATATCGCCCAACTGTAGCGTGAAGTAGCTGGAAACGAAGGAAATAATCCGCTCGAAAGGAAAAATCATCAAGCCGCTGTTGCCCTGCTGCGCTTCTTCGCCGTTTTTCAGCGTACGGAAATCGATGTTTTTAAGGTCGGGGAAATTACTTGCTGGCAGAAACTCGCCCAACACCGCCGAGCCGTCAAAGCCTTTGGACAAATCCCACGGCAGCTTGTTTTCTTTAAGATAATCCTGCAAATCGCGTGCGGTAAAGTCGATGCCAAATGTAATGGCATCAATATATTTATGCGCGAACTTCTCGGCAATGTTCTTGCCGTTTTTACCTATTCTTAGAACCAACTCGCCCTCGTAATGGAGGTTTTTGGTAAAATCTGGGTAGTAAAAATCCTGTCCCGATTTGATGACCGCCGTTGGTGGCTTGGTAAAAACCACGGGCTGTTGCGGCAGTGGGTTGTTCAGTTCCTTGGCGTGGTCAACATAGTTGCGGCCTACACAAATTATCTTCATAAGCATAAAGTTAGCGATTGCCCTGGTGCCCATCACTACTTTTGAACTTGGCACCCGATATTTTGTTTATGATAATGATATTGAAATCCCCGTTATGAAACCCCTCTTATCTATAGTTTGTATTGCTATTGCCGCGCTATTTTTATGGTCGTGCGGCAACAGCAATGCAAGCGCGGCCCAAATTGAACCTATCCAAACCCCCACTCCCGGCAATATGAAAATAGCAACCTTTGGCAACGGATGTTTTTGGTGTACCGAAGCCATTTTCCAGCAACTGAAAGGCGTTCATAAAGTAGAAAGCGGCTACAGCGGCGGCCATGTGAAAAACCCTGCCTATCGCGAAGTTTCCAATGGGACCACGGGCCATGCCGAGGTGATACAGATAACCTACGACCCAGCCGTAATCAGTTTCGAGGAGCTGTTGGAGGTGTTTTGGAAAACCCACGACCCTACCACGCTGAACCGTCAAGGTGCCGACGTGGGCACACAATACCGCTCTGCCGTATTTTATCATGATGAGGAGCAGCGTACCCTGGCCGAAGAATATAAAGAGAAGCTAAACAAAGCCGGTATCTGGAAAGATCCCATTGTAACGGAAATCACTCCTTTTACCGTGTTTTATAAAGCGGAGGATTATCATCAGAACTACTATAACCTTAACAGCAACCAAGGCTACTGCCGTATGGTTATAGTGCCCAAACTGGAGAAGTTTAGGCAGGTGTTTAAAGACAAGCTCAAATAAGCTAGTTTAGATACAGTATCGATGCCGTTAATATGGTGGCGAAACTTACCCAGAGTACATAAGGTATCAGCAGATAGGCCGCCGTGCTATTAATAGGCTTGAATTTGACGATAGTAAGGATAATAAATGCCAAGAGCACCAATATTTCCACCAACGCCCACAACGGACTTTCGCCTACAAAGAAGATAACGGACCACATGGCGTTTAGGGCAAGCTGCACGGCAAATATGCCCAAGGCTATTTGTACGTCTTTGCGGTCCCAGCCTGCTTTCCACACCAATCCGGCCGCTATGCCCATTAGTATGTAAAGTAGGGTCCACACCGGGCCGAAAATCCAATTGGGCGGATTGAAGGAAGGTTTGTTGATGGTGGTATACCATCCCTCTATGGCATGGTTGGTGGCAATGCCGGACAGTGACCCCACCGCAACACAAACAACCACGGCTATCAATATTTTCCAAATCGGTTTCATAGGCTAATACGGTTATGTTTTAACCTATTACAATTTAAACGCCAAAATGTTTTAAGGGGGGGGGTTAGGGTTGCAAGCCGTCCAGCTCTTTACGCTTAACCAGTAGTTTGGCAATGCGCGTGTCCATACCTTGGTCTTTCCGCGAAGCCTCTATGCCCAAATCAAGGGCTTTTATAGCCTCGGCTATGTTCCCCATGGATTGGTACACGCATCCTAGCGAGTAATACATATCGCTTATCTCATTATAGTCTTCTATGGCCACGGCCAATTGTACCGCTTTTTGGTAATGCTTGGCGGCCTCTTCATAAGCCTGCATTTGAAGATATACATCGGCCATGCCCTTGTACACGTGTACCTCTACCGGTTTGTGGTCAACGTGTTTCAATAGTTTGTGGGCGTTTAGATAGCAATCCATGGCTTTGGCATATTCGCCAAGCCCCAAATAAGAGTGGCCTAAAAATACAGTGGAATGTACCTCGCCGTTTTTATGGTTGATGTTTTTAAATGCTTGCAACGCCTGCTTTACATATTTGAGCGATTCACTAAAATTTCCCTGCTCCAAATTAATGCCGCCCAGATTGTTTAAAATATTAGCTTTTGTTCGTTCATCTCTATCGGCATGCGCAATTTCCAAGCCCTGTAAATACGCCTGTTCAGCCTTTTCAAAATCAGCTAAACGCTTATAGCTGTTGCCAATGTTGTTGTAGCAAAGGGCTTGGTAGCCCAACGTATCGGGTTGTTTCTTAAAAATATCCAAGGCGCGGTACGATACTTCTATGGCCTTTTCGGTTTCTTGTTGCTGGTTGTACGCTATACTCAGCGTATCCAAACAAATTGCCTGAAACGTAAGGTTATCGGTAAGCATAGCCTTGTCCAAAGCCATATTAAACTCTTGGGCAGCTTCTGCAAAAAGCGATTTTTTATACAAAACACGTCCTTTTGCGGAGTGGTAATAGGCCCGGCCGATGTTACTGTCTATCTTTTCTGCAAGGTCGCTTATTTCCCCTGCCATTTCCAACGACCGCTTCTCATCAAAATTCAAAAAAGCTGTTGCCAAATCGAACAACAAATCCAGCCGCTTATAATCGTCCGTACACTTTTCCAGTGCTTCGTAAATTGCTTTCG
>CAYYZT010000257.1:1104-5141 GCA_964476015.1 uncultured Chitinophaga sp. | reverse complement strand
GTTGCATAGACAGCACCAGTGCCGTGGTGAACGCACCCGACAGCTTTAGCGTTGCCTCCACCATTACCGATGTATCGTGTTTCGGGCAAGCCGATGGGGCCATCGATGTGGTGGTTACGGGTGCCACGCCGCCGTACAGCTATATTTGGTCGGCCAATACCAACGGCTACACGGGTGCATCCATTACGGGCTTGGCGGGTGGCTCTTACCAAGTAACCGTTACCGATAGCCGCAACTGCACCAAATCCCTCTCGTTCAACATTTTTGAACCCACCCGCTTGCGCACCATCCTTACCCAAACCATTGACAGTACCGCTTGCGACGGCACTATATTGGATGGCCGGATAAACAACAATACCAGCGGCGGCACACAGCCTTTTGCCTTTGTATGGAGCAACGGCGATACTACCCGCCACCTTACCAGCAACTTGGTTTACGGCACCTATACCGTTACCGCCACGGATGCCAACGGCTGTGCGGACACTACCGACATTACCTTGGTACCGAAAAATGTGCTACAGGTACAGTTGCTTACCGACTCCTCGGCATGCTACGGCGATAGCAGCGGCAGCGCGGAAGTGGTGATTTCGGGCGGGCGCAGGCCATATAATATTGTATGGGACGTGGACTCCACCAACGGAACCCGATATGCCAACAACCTTGGCCCCGGCAACTATAACGTGACAGTGACCGATGCCAAAGGCTGCGATACCAGTTTCGCCTTTGTTATTACGGAACAGCCCGCCATGGGCGTTAACGTACCCGACACGCTGAACGTAGTGTATGGGCACGATACTACCTTTACCGCAACCACCAGCGGCATACGCCCTTGGGATACGCAGGTGCTGCACTGGGAACCATCGGAATGGCTGAGCTGCGACAACTGTGCCGACCCCGTGCTTACTGCCATAAGAAACCGCAAGTATGTGCTGGAGCTTAACGTAAACGGCTGCCTGTACTACGACACGCTTCAACTAGTGGTAGACTATGGCCCCGACCCGTATTTTATACCCAATGCCTTTACCCCTAACGGCGACGGCGTAAACGATTTCTTCCAAGTTTACGGCATCGGTATTAAAGACGTGCAGATAACCGTGTACAACCGTTGGGGAGGACTGGTGTTTAGTGGCCAAGGGCTGAATGCCGCTTGGGATGGCACATACAACGGCCAACTGGCCCCTACCGGGGTGTACGTAGTGGAGGTTTTCTTCATTTACTTAGACCAAACTACCGAAACCGTAACCGCCAGCCTCACCATTTTACGATAGCGGAACCGCACGCTTACTAACGTCTGTTAGTTTATTTGTATTCTTAAACTGAACGTATTTGTTTCGATTTTTTTATTTAGGTTGCTAGGATAGAATATTTTTTTTGCTATCTTCATTAATACCGACAATAATTAACTGACAATCCGACAAAAGACGTTCTATGAAATTTTTTACCAAGCTGCTCGCAGGCACGCTATGCGTGTGCCTATTCATTGTCTGTCCTATACTGGCCAACGCCCAAGCACCCGCGAATGACTTGTGCGCCAACGCAACTGAGATTTTCTGCGGACAAGGGCCATACATAGGCTCCAATACCGGGGCCACATCCACGGGAGACCCTACCGGCACGTGTGCGGTGGGTGGCGAAGCCCCCGGTGCGCACAGTGTATGGTTTAAATACACCGGTACCGGCGATAGGGTATCGCTTACCACCTGCCATGGTGCAACCGAATTCGATACCAAACTATTAGTATACTCAGGAAGCTGCGGTGCCTTTGTGTGCATAGGCAGCAGCGATGACGTGGTGGGTTGCTCCCCCACATCCCATGTAGTGTTCAACAGCGTACTAGGCACGCAATACTATATTTTGCTTACCGGTTACGGCTCGGGCGATAACGGGGCATACGGCCTGCGCATGGGTTGCGGCACCCTCCCCGCCAACGACGTTTGCGCCAGTGCCGCCACCCTTACTTGCGGCAGCACGGTACAAGGCTCCAACGTAGCGGCTACCAGCACTGGCGACCCTACCGCCTCTTGCGCGGCAGGGGGCGGCTCCCCGGGCACCAATGGCGTGTGGTATCAGCTTGCCGGAGATGGCAGCGTGGTAACGCTATCCACCTGCAACGCCCCAACCACTTATGACACCAAGCTTCATGTATATACCGGCAGTTGCGGCTCGTTTACCTGCATAGCGGGTAATGACGATGCTGCCGTTACAGGTTGCGGCGGCACATCGCAAGTAACGTTTGCCAGCGTAACGGGCACCACCTATTATGTGTTGGTTTCCGCTTACGACGGTATTGAGCTGGGCACCTACGCCCTTTCCGCCACATGCGCCTTACCGCCCGCCAACAATGCCTGTGCGGGAGCCTTGCCCATAACCTGTGCCTCGGGCACCGTTTACGGCACCAACACCAACGCCACTAGTGTGGGCAACCCCACCACCTGCGGTACGGCCCCCGGCGATGCCTCGGTATGGTACACCTTTGTTGGTACGGGCGAGCACATCACGCTATCCACCTGCGACTCTTCCAACTTCAACACCAAGCTCAACGTGTATAGCGGCGTTTGCGGCACGCTTGCCTGCGTAACCGGCAACGACGACAACACGGCCTGCACGGGCCGCACCACACGTTCGGAAGTAAAATTCAACTCCGTGCTCGGCACCACTTACTATGTAGTGGTATCGGGCCTGACTACCGCCAACGGCAATTTCGGCCTGGCCATTACTTGTAGGCCCACCTATGCCCTTAACGACTCTTGTATCAACGCCATCGCCGTTAACTGTACAACAGGTACCGTTTCGGGCACTACCGCCAACGCCACTGGCAACGGCGACCCTACCGCTAGCTGCGGCGGCGTAGCGCCCGGCAACTACGGCGTATGGTACACCTTTACCGGTACCGGCGACGGCATCACGCTTTCCACTTGTTCGGCCAACACCGTATTCGATACCCGCTTGAACGTATACAGCGGCACCGCCTGCGGTAGCCTTACCTGCGTAACGGGCAACGACAATATTACCGGCTGCACCGCCAACACCGGTGCTTCAACGGTTACTTTCAATTCCATCAGCGGCACCCAGTATTATATTTTGGTAAGCGGCACTTCGGGTGCCAACGGGGCCTTTGATCTTAGCATCGCGTGTACGCCGCCGCCCGCCAACGATTTGTGCGCCAACGCCGCGCCCCTTACTTGTGGCACTACCGTATCGGGCACTACCTTGGCTGCCTCCACTACTGGCAACCCTACAACGGGGTGCAACTCCATAAACCCCGGCACTACCCCCGGTGTATGGTACACTTATACCGGAACCGGAAACTACACGGTATTCTCTACCTGCAATGCCGCCAGCTTTGATACGCGCATCAATATATATACAGGCACATGCGGCACCTTTACCTGCGTTACCGCCAACGACAACTATGCCGCCGGCTGCTCCAACAATAGCTCGCGAGTGGGCATCCCCACCACCGTAGGCACTACCTACTATGTGCTGGTAACAGGGGCAAGCGGCGCGATAGGCAACTTCAGCCTTTCCACCATTTGCTTTGGCCCCAATACCAACGCCATCGACTCGTGTGCCGGGTCTTACACCCGCACCGGTGCCAACGACACCATCAACAACACCATGGGCATTGCCCGCGACACCTTGATTGTAGCGGCCAATCCGTTGGATACCATTACCGATCTTAACTTAATAGTGGAGCTGAGGCATACCTATGTGGGCGATATTGTGGTGGTGCTGAAGCATGTGCCCTCCGGCACGCTCGATACCATCATCAACCGCCCGGTGGGCGTGGGCGCGGCCTGCCAGCAGAACGACGTAAATGCCAAGTTTGACGACTCGGCATTTAAAACCATTGTATGCGGCCCGGTTGACCATGCTGATTCCAGCGCACTCAAAAAAGGTCCTTACCAACCCTTTAGGCCACTTTCCATATTCAATGGGCAAACTATCGGCGGGCCATGGGAACTGATGGTGACCGACGGCGCAAGTGGCGACAACGGAAGGCTGCTGAACTGGTGTTTGGAGCCCACGCTGCGCCC
>CAYYZT010000257.1:0-1094 GCA_964476015.1 uncultured Chitinophaga sp. | reverse complement strand
ATATGCTTGTACCAATCCCGTGGCCACTTTCCGCGATAGCTGCAACCCGGCAAACTCCGCTTTCTTTGTGATTGTGGACGTGACCGACCTTGGCAACGCCCCAAGCTTGGCCATCACCAACTCCGACAACGCCACGGTGGTAACTGCAAACACCGTAGGAAGCTATATACTGGGGCCGTTTACCCCCGGCACGTTGGTAGATGTTACCCTTACCAATACGGCCAGCGGTACCTGTACGCTAACTTCCGCAGGGCGCACCAGCAACTGTATCATACAACTGCCTTGCGTAAACCCCGTGGCTACCATATCGGCATATTGCAACCCCACCGATGGCAGCAACTTTTATGTGGATGTAGTGGTAACGGACATAGGCAGCGGCCCCGCCCTTACCATCAGCAACAGTCTTAACGCCACTACCACGGCCGTAACCGCCGCCGGTACCTACACCGTGGGGCCGTTTGCGAACAATGCCGTGGTGGACGTGATTTTGGGGAACGATACAGCCGCCGGTTGCAACGTAACCGCACTGGCACTTACCCGCGACTGCACCCCCGTATGTACCACGGGCGTATTTGCGGGCCGCGATACCACCATTTGCGCCGGGCAACCGGTACAGTTGGGCGATTTGGCCACGGCCCCGCTCATGACCATCCAAGCAGAAAACTTTAACGGCTGCGCGTTGCCTGCCGGTTGGACCCGCACCGCTCTGCAAGGAACGGCCAACTGGCTCTTCAGCACACCTGCATATGGCGGCAGCGGTGCCATTGACGGCACTTGCTTGGTACACTTCAACGACGACTTGGCCGGTAATGGCGTGTACAACATCATTGCCCTTACCTCGCCACCCATAGACGTAAGCAGCTACATAAGTGCCGAGTTGAACCTTGACCTGCACTATTACCACCGCAACTGGAACAACCAATACCCCAGCAGCTTCGAGATACAAGTGTGGGACGGCACGGCTTACCAAGTACTGCAAAACTACCAAGTACAGGTAACCGGCACTACTTGGGCATCGTTTTCCAACGTAACTTTCGACCTTACCCCGTACCTGAATGCCGCACTGCACATCCGTTTCGTGTACGATGATGGCA
>CAYYZT010000256.1:0-5174 GCA_964476015.1 uncultured Chitinophaga sp. | reverse complement strand
TCCTCAATATTATCCTGTGCCCGCTGTTTATCGAGGTGTTCGGCCTTACCGGGGCTGCCGTGGCTACCGTAATTGGCCGCGGTGCGGGCGTGGCCTACCAATGCTATCGGTTATTTTGGGGGAAAGGCTCCCTGCGTTTTAAGGCCCACCACTTTAAGCTGGATTTGGGCGTAATCAAAACCCTTTTGGGCGTGGCGTGGCCCGCCACGTTCCAGTTTATCATTGCCAGCGGCAGTTGGATTTTCTTGGCCAAATTGGTAGCTGAAACGGGCGGTACCTCTGCCTCCGCGGGCTACCAGATTGCCATGCGCAATGTGGTGTTTTTTATATTGCCGGCTTGGGGACTGAGCAACGCCGCCGCTACGCTGGTTGGGCAAAACCTCGGGGCGAAGCAAATACAGCGCGCCGAACAGAGCGTGTACCTCACTGCCAAATACAACGCCATCTTTATGGCCTTCGTAATGGTGCTGTTCCTACTGTTTGCCGAGCCTATTATCCGCATTTTTACCCAAGAGGAAGCTTTGGTGGGCTATGGCGCACAGGCATTGCGCATCATTGGTGCGGGCTATGTTTTCTATGGCATCGGCATGGTAATGACACAGGCCCTTAACGGTGCTGGCGATACCAAAACTCCGACCGTAATCAACATCGTTTGTTTTTGGCTGATACAGATACCGCTGGCCTATGTACTGGCCAAAGTATTCAACCTGAACGCTTTGGGCGTATTTATCGCCATCCCCATTGCGGAATCGCTCATTGCTATTATCGCTTGGTATTATTTCCGCAAGGGCAAGTGGAAGCAGGTGGAGCTATAACACGCCCGGTATCACTGCTTTTCTTTCTTTGGGATAATCCGGAAAGCGTTTGAGATAGAATTTGTGGTGCTCCAAGGCGCGGGGCACAAGGTTGGCAATCGTCCAGATGGCGAAGCCCCAAGCGGGCAGGGCACCTACCATTACGGCAAAACCTATCCACTCCATCATTTCGCCAAAAAGGTTGGGGCTGCTTACGTACTTAAACAAGCCGCCCTGCGGTATTTTGTAGCCCGTTTCGCCGGGCTTGCGCAGGTTCAGCAACAATTGGTCGCTCTGCAAGTTGATGAACGCTCCGACGATAAACAGGGTCAACCCGATAATCATATTGGCCGAAAACCAATACTCGTCGTTGTATACGGGGCCGTAAGTACCCAAGTAATAGCCATTGGTAAAACCGTTGACGAGGTTGAAGAAAATGGCCGACAGGGCGATGGAAAACGGCATCTTTTTGCCTTGTGTTTTGATGCGGAACGGAAAGATGAGGCTGCGGTTGATATAGTGCGCCACGTACAGCCCGAAGAACAGCCACATGGGCGAGGTTTTTTCGTTGGGCCCCGCTAAAAAGAAATAACTGAACACGAGCAACGATGGCAGTTCCATGATAATCCAGCCCAAGCGGTTGGATATCATCGGGCCCCAGCCTTGGGCAGTGTGGCGGCCGTATGGCGCGGTTATTTTCAGCAATACCAAAAACGTGATAACGGCCACGCCTATCCAAGCCCATACAAAGCCTTCGAACCAAGGGAGTATTGTTTCCATTTTTCAAATATAGTATCAAGTAGTGAGTATCAAGTATCAAGACTGCTACATTGTGGTGCGATTAAAATATAGGACTGTGTAACCAAATGGCATGGTCGGGAACCGAACACAACAACTTTTAGTTAAACATTCGCTACGTGAGATTTTGGTCTTGATACTCACTACTTGCTACTATCCACGTATCTTTGTACCATGCAAACCGACATTCGCAAGCTGAATCCAGAACAACTCAAGGCCGCCGTGGTGGCGTTGGGCGAGAAGCCGTTCCGTGCCAAACAGGTGCAGGAGTGGCTGTGGAAACGTTCGGCCATGTCGTTTGCCGAGATGACCAACCTGAGCAAAGAGCTGCGCCAAAAGCTGGAGGAGCAATACACCATCCGCCCGATGGTGGAAGATTTGAGCCAGAAGAGCGAGGACGGTACCATCAAAATCCGCTACCAGTTGCATGATGGCTATATGATAGAGGGCGTGCTTATCCCTACCGAGGAGCGGGTAACGGCCTGCGTGTCGAGCCAAGTGGGGTGCAGCCTGAGCTGTAAGTTTTGCGCCACGGGCTTTATGGGCCGCAAGCGTAACTTGGACCCATCGGAAATCTACGACCAGATAGTGCTGCTCAACCGCCGCTCCGTAGAGGCTTACGGTATGCCACTCAGCAATGTGGTTTTTATGGGTATGGGCGAGCCGCTGCTAAACTATAGTAATGTATTGCAGGGCATTGATTATGTGGTTTCACCAGAGGGGCTAAACATGGCGGCCAAGCGCATCACCGTTTCCACGGCGGGCATTGCCAAGATGATTAAA
The DNA here is from genome assembly GCA_964476015.1 of uncultured Chitinophaga sp. Lineage (GTDB taxonomy): Bacteria > Bacteroidota > Bacteroidia > Chitinophagales > CAIOSU01 > CAIOSU01. The sequence goes on along the minus strand of CAYYZT010000256.1, from coordinate 2,799 downwards.
AAGCTGGGCGACGACGGGGTACGGTTCAATTTGGCCCTTTCCTTGCATGCCGCCAACGATGCCAAACGCAACACCATTATGGCCATCAACGAAACCAATACGCTGGATGCTTTGGTGGAGGCGTTGAACTACTTCTACCAAAAAACCGGCGGCAGGATTACGTTTGAGTACATCCTGTTCGATAAGTTCAATGATGGACAAACCGATGCGGAGCAACTGTTGCAGCTATGCCGCAAAGTGCCGGGGGCAAGGGTAAACATCATCGAGTACAACAACGTGGAACAAGTGCCTTTCACCAAAACCGACGAAAAACGCCGGGCATCTTTCATCAAATTCCTTGAAAATCATGGGGTTGTGGCCAAGGTGCGCCTCAGCCGGGGCAAGGATATCGATGCTGCTTGCGGGCAGTTGGCCAATAAAGCTTAGGTAACTTATTGATAGCCAACGGTAAACCGTGAGCCGAGCAGGCACCAATTGCCTTCGTTGTTGAACAAGCCTACGGGTTGCAGGGTGAAATCCAGTTTGCCGGCGGAGAGGTACATGGTAATGTGCGTTACGCCATTTTCTTCCTTTTGCGACATATTTTTGAGCTTAATTTGCGCTATATCACCCCCTTTTTGAGCTATATTTTGCCGCAACTGCATAATTTCTTCTTTAAGTGCTTTCACCAAAACGTGTTCTGCCTTGTTGCCGAAATCGGCCACGGCGGTATCGTTCTCATTGGTGCTCTGCATGCCGAAAACGCTGGCCATGCCGGGTAGGTAGCTGTTGGCACAGGTAAAGTCTTCCGTTTTAATGCTCAAGGCCAGGCTCTGGGCCAAGGCCTCTGGGGTTTTGAATCGGCAGCCCTCGGCATGTTGCAGTGGCATGCCCGTCTCGCGGTTGCAGGAGGACATCAAGCACATCATCCCTCCTAAAAGCAGTATTACTAATTTGGCCATACGGCTAATTTCGGCAAATTACCCGGGCAAATCAAGCGGTGCTTGCTTGGCACAGGCTTTGCCCTTTAGCTAGCCAAACGCCAGCTATGAAAACTTCCATTCTTACAATAGCGATACTGGCAACAGCCATGGGTGCTTGCCAAAAGATAGTGGAGCACGAATGCGTGTGCCGCAACTTTGACGGCCAAGTTGTAGAGCGCGATACCCACTACGGCAGCGAAGACAATGCCCTAGACCTTTGCCAGCAACGGGAAGCCGCGCTCAACCAAGAGCGGCCAGGCCAGGAACTGTTCTCTTGCGCCTTGGAATAAACCAGCGAACTGACAAACCTGCGCCGAAAACTGCGCAATTTTATTGCTTCTTGGGCACAACGGCCTATCTTTGGGCCGCATATTAACCCAACCCGCTATAAAACCATGAGTAAAATTCTCGCCAACGACGGTATTGATGCCATTGCCGTAGAAATGCTGCAAAAAGCCGGACACCAAGTAGATACCGTTACCATTCCGCAAGACCAATTGGCTTCCCGCCTTAATGAGTACGATGCGCTAGTAGTACGCAGCGCCACCAAGGTGCGTAAAGACTTGATTGATGCTTGCCCGAATTTGAAGGTAATCGTTCGCGCTGGAGTGGGTATGGATAATATTGACGTGGAATATGCCCGTTCGGTGGGCAAAGCAGTGCTCAACACCCCGCTGGCTTCTTCACAATCGGTAGCCGAGTTGGTGTTTGCCCACATGTTCACTTTGGCGCGTTTCCTGCACCAGAGCAACCGCGAGATGCCGTTGAAGGGCGAAACGGATTTCAACAAGCTTAAAAAGAACTACGCCGCCGGCGTGGAGCTGCGGGGTAAAACCTTGGGCATTATCGGGTTTGGTGCCATAGGCCAATCTGTGGCCCGTATGGCTTTGGGCTTGGGCATGAACGTAATGCCATTTAAGCTGCACCACGCCGAAGTAAAAATCTACATCGACTACTTCAAGATAAAGGATGCCGAGGTAGCCATTAAAATGCGCACCGAGGAGTTTGACGAACTGTTGGCCCAAAGCGATTTCATTACCCTTCACGTACCTTTTAAAGAAGGCGACCCCACCATTTTGAACAAGGAGCGTTTTGCCAAAATGAAAGATGGCGTGTTTGTTATCAATACCGCACGTGGCGGCGTGGTAAACGAGCAGGATTTGGTTGATGCGCTCAACAGCGGTAAAGTGGCCGGTGCCGCCTTGGATGTGTTCGAAAACGAACCGCTGCCTAGCAAAGCAGTATTGGAGCACCCGAAAATTTCCCTTACCCCGCACATTGGTGCCAGCACCAACGAAGCCCAAGAGCGGGTGGGAGAAGAAGTGGCCGAAAAGCTGATTGCCTTCTTCAACACTATTTTGGGCTAGACTTTCAGCAAAGCCATAAACTCATCCTTGCGACGGGCTGAAACGTCCACGCTGCTACCGTCGTCCATTACCACGTAGCCACCACGGCCACGAACGTATTTGTCTACCCGGTTTACATTGATGATATGGGAGTTGTGTGTGCGGAAGAAACCGTTTTCTTCCAATATATCCTCATACTCGCCCAAGGCTTTGGTAACCATTACCGATTTGTGGCCAACCATGTGAAAGGTGGTATAGCTGCCATCTGATTGCAGGCGGATGATGTCTTTGATGTTTACGAACACCAGTCCGTCGGATGCTGGCAGGGCCAAGCGTTCCAAGGTTCTTTGGGCAATATTGGCCTTAAGCGACTTGTATTTTTCCATATTGGGCCGTGTGCCCATCTTTTGGTCTACCTTGGCCACGGCGGCAATCAGCTCTTCCAAATCGATGGGCTTCAGCAAATAATCCAACGCGGAGAATTTGATGGC
>CAYYZT010000255.1:1664-5182 GCA_964476015.1 uncultured Chitinophaga sp. | reverse complement strand
TTTTTCGGCCTCAATACGCGCCGTTACGTCGCGCATAATGCATTGTGAATATATGGGTTTGCCGTTGCGGTACTTAACGGAGATAAAATCTTCCACATTTACCCGCTTGCCGCTTTTGGAGAGGAAAGTGAGCGGAACGGAAACGGTTCGGCCTTCTGTAGTCAATGCTTCTTGGCGGGCGGCACGGTATTTTTCCACGTCCTCTTTTATCACTAGGTCGTACACCGTTTTGTCCTTTAGGTCTTCATCGGTATATTCCAATGCGTTGTTCCACGCATTGTTGCGGTATATAACGGTGCCTTCCGGCGAAATCATGTGTATCAAATCGTTGGCACTGTCAAACAAATCTTTGTACCGTGCCTCCGATTCTTCGAGCTGTTGTTTCTGCTCGCTTTGTATGCTTTGCAGCGCGTTTAGCGAAAGTAGCTGGGTTTCTTTGTAATAGTCCTCTATTTCCACTAAAATGCCCGTGGGTATTTCGGCATTGGCGGTATAGCGGGGCAGCAACCGCAAAAAGGCCACCTTTTGCGCCGTGCTAATAAGAAAAATATCGAGCGCGGTAATGGCCGTTCTAGGAATGTTCGGCAATTGGTCGGCCTGCCAGAGCCTGATGTTTTCGCGCACTTGGTCTAGTGCCGTTCCCTCTTCAAAACCTTTTAAAAACTGTACCACCCCTTCCTTCGACTGCTCGTATATGGCCGCTTCGCTCAAGTGCCTTACCTGCTCCAACAACGGTATGTGATACTGGTACACCAGTTCCAAATATCCTTGTGTCATCGCCTCTAGCTCATGCTCCCGTACATACTGGGCAAAGAGCCTCAAGTGTTTGCTAATTTGCATTCCGTAAATATAATGGCAATAAAAAAATATCTTAAATGCCAAGGCAAAATTTTTGGCATGGTATTCATCCTACAGGCAGCATGAGGTAAAACGCTTGTCGTGAAGCAATCTTGTATTATTTATTATTTTAAATAAATTATTGGGGCAAAAATTCTACACTTATCGCTCTAAGTAAATGCACAATGCCCACAATTCAAATTTAATTGCGAAAAACGCTGCCTTTGCCTAGCGACCGTTATATTTGCCATTGCATTTAACATAACCCTTACCCATGGCCTACGAAACTATATTGACCGAGATACAGGATGACGTGCTGGTAATCACCCTCAACCGCGAGGACAAACTGAACGCCCTGAACAAACTTTTGCTGGACGAACTGACTTTGGCGATTGACGAGTTGTATAACAACCCTGCCATAAAGGGTGCCGTTATCACGGGCAAGGGCAACAAAGCTTTTGCCGCCGGGGCCGATATTTCGGAATTTACCGCATTGGATGCCGAAGGTGCCCGCAAGCTGGCAAAACGTGGTCACGACTTGTTTTTCCGTATCGAGCGTTCGCCGAAGTTGGTAGTAGCTGCGGTAAACGGCTTTGCACTTGGCGGTGGCTGCGAACTAGCCATGGCGTGCCACATCCGCATTAGCGGCGAAACGGCCAAATTTGGGCAACCGGAGGTAAATTTGGGCATCATACCCGGTTATGGCGGCACGCAGCGCATGGCGCAGTTGGTGGGCAAAGGCCGTGCCTTCGAGCTGCTTACCACGGGTAAAATGATAAACGGTGCCGAAGCATACCGCATCGGCCTAGTGAACCAACTGGGGCATAACGATACCTTGGTGGATACCGCCGTAGAGCTGATACAACAGGTAGCCGCCAAGGCACCTGTGGCCATCGCACAGGTAATAAAGAGCGTGAACGCTGCCTTTGAAGACGGCACCAACGGCTACCAAACCGAACTGGACGGCTTTGTGGCCTGCACCGTTACCCAAGACTTTAAGGAGGGTGCCGGGGCTTTCTTGGAAAAAAGGAAGGCCAATTTTGTAGGAAAGTAGATTGGACACAAGGTTTTATTCAGTTGCTTGATTCTATAATTCTTTAATTCTGTAAATTCTGATTCAGACGATGAGCTTCCGTAAAGAAAAAGACACCATAGGATATGTAGACGTGCCTGCCGACAAGCTGTGGGCGGCCCAAACCCAACGCTCGTTGGAGAATTTCAAAATCGGTGGGCAGCGTATGCCCATTGAGGTGATATACGCGTTTGCCATTTTGAAGAAGGCTGCCGCATTAACCAACCGCGATGCGGGTATCCTCAGCAGCGAAAAGTGCGACCTCATTGCCAAGGTATGCGACGAGATATCGGATGGCCAGCACGACGAGCAGTTCCCCCTCGTGGTATGGCAAACCGGTAGCGGTACGCAGAGCAACATGAACGTGAACGAGGTGATAAGCAACCGCGCCCAAGTGCTTTATGGCGGCAAGCTGGAGGACGAGAAGAAATTCATCCACCCGAACGACGACGTGAACAAATCGCAGAGCAGCAACGACACTTTCCCTACGGCCATGCACATTGCGGCCTATAAAATACTTACCGAAACCACCCTGCCGGGCATTAAGGTTTTGCGCGAAACCCTGCACCAAAAAGCTACCGAGTATAAGGACATCGTGAAAATAGGCCGCACCCACTTTATGGATGCCACGCCGCTTACCTTGGGGCAGGAGTTTAGTGCTTACGTAAGCCAGCTTGACCACGGCATGCGCGCCATCAACAATACTTTGGCCCATTTGAGCGAGCTTGCTTTGGGCGGTACGGCCGTGGGCACGGGCATCAACACCCCTCCCGGCTACTCCGAAAACGTGGCCAAGCACATCGCACAGCTTACCAGCCTGCCTTTTATTACCGCTGAGAACAAGTTTGAAGCATTGGCCGCCAACGATGCCATAGTTAGCGCGCACGGTGCCCTTAAAACGGTGGCCGTGAGCCTGATGAAAATTGCTAACGACATCCGCATCCTCTCTTCCGGCCCGCGCTGTGGCATTGGCGAGATATTGATTCCGGCCAACGAACCCGGCTCGTCCATTATGCCGGGCAAGGTAAACCCCACCCAGAGCGAGGCTTTGACCATGGTAGCCGCCCAAGTAATGGGCAACGATGTAGCCATCAACATCGGCGGCAGCAACGGGCACTTTGAGCTAAACGTTTTCAAGCCGTTGATGATTACCAATTTCCTACACTCCGCCCGCTTGATTGGCGATGCGTGCAACTCTTTTAACGAAAATTGCGCCATAGGTATCGAGCCCAACCACAAGGTAATAACCAAAAACCTATACGGTTCGTTGATGTTGGTAACGGCACTGAACCCGCACATAGGGTACGACAACGCGGCCAAGATTGCCAAGTTGGCCTATGCCGACGACATCACGTTGAAAGAAGCTGCCCTTAAACTGGAACTGCTTACCAGCGACCAGTTTGACCAATGGGTGGTAGCGGAGGATATGTTGGGTGGAAACTAAAAATAGTTTGAATTTTTATATATTTAGACTGCTTTTTTCACAACAACCAACCAATTTTTAAGCATGAAAAAATTATTTACACTAATTGTTGCCATAGCTATGGCAGGCAGTGGTGTATGGGCGCAGTGTATTCCGTCCATCCCCACCAACTCTGACCCAGGATTG
>CAYYZT010000255.1:0-1654 GCA_964476015.1 uncultured Chitinophaga sp. | reverse complement strand
GTACCCCCCTGATAGCACATTGCCTTGTATACAGCGCACCGTGCTTTTTGACGAAACCATCGAGTTCAAAAATTTTGAATCGATAGATGGGGCTGCCGTGGGTTTTCCGGGTGCTACTATTATGGTAGATTCCATTAGGATAGATACTATTACCAATATCCCCGCTGGCCTAGCGCCCGTGTTCAATAATGCCAATAGAACATACGATGGCGGCGAATTGGGCTGCATTCTACTCACCGGTACCACTACGGTAGCTGCAGGATCTTACAACTTAGGCTTCGAAGCAACCGTTTGGGCTTCCGTTGGGGGCTTTTCGCTTGGGGCGGTACCGGTTGATTCTGCCACGTTAGCATCGTTTGGACTAGGCTACACCTTGGAGGTGATAGAGCCCGGCACGGCTTGCAGGGGCGTGTTGCCTGCAAACTTTAATGTTTCCATAATAGGTGCCAACAGTGCTTGCACGGGCACTACGGTTAGGCTGGCCTTGAATACCGATGCCACCGCCCCGTTCACCATTGAATGGTCCACCGGCGAAAGTACCGATAGCATCGACGTTGCGGCCCCCGCAACCGTATTGGTAACCGTTACCGATAACAACTCCGTATCTGCCACGGCATCGTTTACCGTTACTGCTGTTTTGGCTCCCACGGCGGCATTTACGGTTACCACCGGCTCTGGCCAAGGAGAAGTTGTTATAACCAATAATAGCAACGGTGCCACTTCTTATTCTTGGGATTTTGATGGGGCTGGTACCGACACGGCCACTACGCCTACCTTTATCTTTGGCAATAACGGCACATACGATATTACCCTTATAGCCAGCGGTGCTTGCGGTAGCGATACGGTGGTGGAGCCGGTAACAATATCCAACATTGTAGGCATTAAAGAACTGGGCACCACCCTACGCAGCACACAAATAGTGCCCAACCCTAGCAATGGCAACTTTAGCCTAAACGTAACGGCCAACGAGAATAGCCCGGTGGAGGTAAAAGTGTTCAACCTACAAGGCCAGCAGGTTTATGCCAGCACGTTCCATATTTTGGCAGGCCAAGCTAGCCAGCAAACCATCAACCTTGCCGTCCCTGCCACGGGCATCTACATTATACAAGTACAGGCCAAAGATGCCTTGGTTACCGAAAAACTGATTGTTAAGTAACATATCCGTCTTTTCTAAAAATCCAGCTTCTTTGCTTTACTGAATTTTTACACTTAGCGAGCGCCGTAACAGGCGCTCGCGGTGTAACTAATACTTGCCTCTGCGGGCAAGTTTTGGCTTAAAAATGCAGTTGTTGGAAGCAACACAGGGCTATGGTATTTATATTTTTCAGATAAAATCCTTACATTCAAGCGCTTTTTAAAAATTCTCATCTACTAACCAACTTTATAAACCTTAAAATGAAACATTTCGCCACTCTAGTTTTGATGGTATTGGCTTTTTCGTTTGGTGCCAACGCCCAGTGTACGCCCGATGTTACGCTTACCCAGCCGGGTTTTTACCCATCGCCCGATTCTTTGCCGTGTGTTGAAAGGGGCGTAGCCTTTGATACCGTTATACAGTTCAAAAACTTCTCTACCGTAAACGCACAGGATTTCGGTATTCCCTTCCCTATTACCGTAACGGTAAACTGGATCCGCATTGACAACATCAGCGGCC
>CAYYZT010000254.1:0-5237 GCA_964476015.1 uncultured Chitinophaga sp. | reverse complement strand
GGCCGAGGTACCGCTCCACGAAATCAGCGCTCCAAGGCAGCCCGGCGTTGATGCTCAGTTGGTCCCACACCCAATAATCGGTATGGCGATCAATAAACTGTTCGCTCCACGGCAGCTTGGGGTTCAGGCTGATGGCCACGGGGTTCCAGTCGTCGTAGTACTTTACCAGCAAGTCCTCGTTCCAAGGCAAGGTATAGTTGCTGCTCAGTATGTTCCAGTTCCAGTGGTCGGCAAACTGCTCGATAAGCTCCGGGGTCCAGTTGATAAAGCGGTTGGAGCTTACGCCGTCCCAATTCCATCGGTCGGCATATTTGTCCAGCAGCTCCGGGGTAAGCGGATAAAAGTGGGAAACCAAATCAGTAAACAAGCGCAGTCGGGTGGCGGCAAAATCTTTCAGTACTTCTGCCGATGCTTGGTTAGTGGCGGTATCGGTAATCTGTCGGTGTGGTTGTGCGTCAATCATCATTAGTCTTTTTCCCGTTGCTAAAGATAGGAAACTAAGCCTTTTTACGTAAAAACGGGAATAAGTTTCTATGCACAGTAAAAAAAACAATAATTTTCTTTGTCGCTTTTACTGTACAATACCAGCCAGCAGGTAAATGGGCCAAGATACCGTCAATTCGGTTTCGGGTGCTCCCCATGCCTCTAAAAGCTTGGGTGCCAATTGCTGCAAAGGATTGCTGCCATTGGCTTTGATATACGCCTGCACGCTAGACCAAGTGCTCAAGTAGCCCATAAAATCGTACATTGTCCAGTATTTTTCCATTACCAATTGGGGCGTATCCACTCGCTGAAACGGAAACGGTATTTCTCGGTACTCGGCATCTAAGTATTTTCGCTCGGGCGACCAATAAGTGCCTAATGTGTTGTAATAGAAGTCGTTGACTACGGCATCCACTTCGTTGTTGATAAAATTCAACCCATAGCCCCAAATTACCACGGTTGCGCCGGGCTTGGACACACGGCGCACCTCTGCATAAAACTGGTCGAAATCGAACCAATGTACGGCTTGGCCCACCGTTATCAAATCCATCGACCCGGCGGGCAGGCCGCTGGCCTCGGCGGGTGCCACGCTGTAATGTACGTTCGGCGCGGGCATGGCGTTTTCAATCTGTTTGGCACTGGGGTCGGTGGCGAACACGTTTTCGTAGTAATCGCTCAACACCACGGCCACTTGCCCGTTCCCGGTGCCGCAATCCCACGCCGCCGCGCTGCCACGGGCATTGAGCAGTATAAAATCGTACAGTTCCTGCGGGTAGTCGGGCCTATACTTGGCGTAGTCGGCGGCTTGGGCGGAGAAGTGGTCTTTGAAGGACATAAATATGAAATGGGAAATGAGAAACGAGGGACGATATTCTGGCTAATTTAAGCGTTTCATATTTCTCATTTCATATCTCGCATTTTACGCACTCAGGCTTTGCTTAAACTGCATATCATATAGCTTGCGGTAGTAGCCATTGTGCTGTAGTAGCTGCTCGTGGGTGCCCACCTCTTTTATTTCGCCCTTGTCCAACACCATTATCTTATCCGCCTTTTGGATGGTGCTCAAACGGTGGGCGATAACGATGGAAGTACGGCCCGCCACCATCTTGTCGATGGCTTGTTGGATAATCATTTCGCTCTCGGTGTCGATGCTGGAAGTGGCCTCGTCCAATATCAAAATGGCCGGGTTGAATACCAAGGCCCGGATAAACGAAATAAGCTGCCGCTGTCCCATCGATAGCGTGGCACCGCGCTCCATTACCTTGTAATCGTACCCGCCCGGCAGGCGCATGATAAAATCGTGCGCGCCCACGGCCTTGGCGGCAGCTATTACCTGGTCGCGGGTAATGTCGGTATCGCGCAGGGTAATGTTTTCCATCACCGTGCCACTGAACAGGAACACATCCTGCAACACCATGCCGATGTGCTTGCGCAGCCCTGCCAGCTCAAATTCCTTTATATCTACCCCATCTACCTTGATGCTGCCCTTTTGTATCTCGTAAAAGCGGTTGAGGATGTTGATGATGGAGCTTTTGCCCGAACCCGTGGCCCCAACGATGGCGAGTGTTTCGCCGGGCTTGATGTGGAAATCCACGCCCTTGAGCACGTAGTTTTCTTCCTCGTAGGCAAACCACACCTGCTCAAACCGTACATCGCCTTGAATAGTATCGGGGTGGTGGGAGCCGTTGTTTTCGATGGTTTCCTTTTTATCCAACAAAGCAAATACCCTTTCGGATGCCACCATACCCATTTGCAGCGTGTTGAACTTGTCCGCAATCATGCGCAGCGGCCTGAAGAGCATGTTGATGTACAGGATAAAGGCGATAAGCGTGCCCACCGTGGTTTCGTAGTGTATCACGCGATTGGCACCGTACCACACCATCAAACCTAAGGCACTGGCCAATATCACCTCCACCACGGGGAAGAAGATGGAGTAGTACCAAATGCTCTGCATGTGGGCCTTCATGTGCTCCTTGTTGATTTGCTGGAAACGCTCTTCCTCGCGCTTCTGCGCATTGAAAATCTGGATGATGCGCATGCCCGTAATATGCTCCTGCGTAAAGGCATTGAGCTTGGCCACTTGGTTGCGCACCTTTTGGAAAGAGCTTTTAATGCTCTCCTTGAACACATAGGTGCTGTAAATGAGCAACGGGAACGTGGCCAGGCTTACCAGCGTAAGCTTCCAGTTGGTGAACATCATAAAGGTGATGATGGCCACGATGGTGAGCAAATCGGCCACTATCTGCACCAATCCTTGGGAGAAAATGTCGTTGATGGTTTCCACGTCGTTGATGGTGCGCGTGGTAACGGTGCCGATGGGGGTCCTGTCGAAATACTGCAAGCGCAGCCCCACCACGTGGCCGAACACCCGTACCCGCAAGTTGCGGATAACGGACTGCCCCAGCCAACTGGTAATAAAGATAAACCCGTATTGCAGCACCGACTCCACCAACAAAAGACCCACCAGCATAAGGGTGATGTTGATGAGACCTTGCTTGTTCATCAACATTACATAGTTGTCCACCGCAAACTGGATAAGGTAGGGGCGCAACGGGGCCAAAAGCGCCAACGTAATAGCCAAAACGCTGGCCAGCATAAAATACTTGCGATACGGCCGCGCCAAGCCGATGATACGCTTGAGCAGGGGCCAATCGAAAATGCTGCCGCTAATTTTTTGTTGCTGTTCCAAAATTATAGGTACGGATATTCCACTTTGGTTAAATATAGGCCCTGCGGCGGCACGGGCAAAATGTAATTGAACCGCCCGGCACTGTCCATTACGTTTTTCACCTCGGCTAAGTTCATTCTTTCGCGGCCAACCATCAAACTTAATCCCGTTATCATGCGCACCATGTTCCAAAGGAAGCGGTTGGCACTTATTTCGAACATCAGCCTGCCCTCGGCCTCGTTGTTCGTCCACCGGGCATGGAAGATGTTGCAGAGGGTGGTTTTGTTGTCGGGGTTATGCTTGCTGAGGGGGCTAAAATCCTTGTATTGCATGAGCAACTGTACGGTTTCGTTCATCTTGTCCAAATCCCATTGCGAGAAGTAGAAGTAGCTCAACCCCTCCAAAAACGGGTTTTCCCGGTAGTGGATGTGGTATTGGTAGGTGCGCCTAGTGGCATCGAAACGGCTGTGGGCGTTGTAATGCAGCGGAATAACGCGCTTGATGGCGATGTCGTAATCCAGCATGCGGTTGAGCTTAAAAAAGAAATTGGGCGGCAGCTCGGGCGCGGCATCGAAATGCAAAAAGAACTGCGACGCATGTACGCCCGCATCGGTACGGCCGCAGCCCACGCAATATACCCCCGGGTCTTTAAACAGCCACTGCAACGCTTGGTTGAGCTTGGCCTGTATGCTGGGGGCGTTGGGCTGCACCTGCCAACCGCTGAAGTTGGTGCCCCGGTAGGCGATTTCCAGAAAATAGCGTTGCAGTTCGGCCATAGCGGTGCAAAGGTAGTAAATAGTCGATGGACCACGGACGATGGACCATGGTTTAAAAACCACCATAAAAAAGCCCGCCGATACTAATCGGCGGGCCTTCTGTTTATACTGTAACCATTAATAACGGTAAGAACCGCTGATGGCGATATCGTAGTTTACGCCAGTCATAAACTCACCGCCTGGCAGTTCAACCGATACGTTGCCCGAACCATCGCTGTAGGCTACGGCCGTTACCGGAACGCCGCCTACAAACACTACCACGCTAAATACCGGCAAGCCTAAAGGAAGGTTTGGCAAGGAGAAACGAACAGACGTGAAATCGGCCGTTACGCCCGTAACGCTGGCATATATCTCGATAAACGTTTGCTCCGAGTCCACCGTTTTGAATTGAGACTCGCTAACGTTTACCGTACCCGCGGCCCCACTTGGCGTAGTAGTCCATGCCGCCCAAGTGGTAGTGGTAGCTACCGGCGTGGGCAGTGGCTGCCAACTGGCCAAACCGTCGGCATCGGAAGTAAGCACATAGTTGGCCGCCTCGTTCCCATCTTCCAACTTAAAGCTGCCCGTTACGTGCAGGTTGGCATCGGGGGCAAAGTTGCCGATACCTATATTGCCGGTTCCGTTGATAAACAACCTTGGCAAGCCACCCACTGCCAAGGCTAGCGGGTTGGCGCTGCTTTGCGAAAGGGCCAATATACCGGGCAACGGTGAGGATGAGCCCGTTAAAAATAACGATCCTTGGGTGCCGGCATCATTTACCAACTCCACGTTTGGCATGCCGTTGGGGTTGGTAGTAGATAGTCTTACACCAAAAGAGCCTACGCCACTGTTGTCAACTATATGCAAGTTGCTGAAAGGTGTGTTGGTACCAATCCCTACGTTTCCGTTGCCGTCAACAAAAATGCCTTCGTCATCGCCGTCGCCCGATAGCCAGTTGCCGTTCAACAACAAGTTTTGGGCGGCGGTATGGTCGCCCAAGTTATCTTTCAACGTATCCAACATTACAGAGTTGCCACCATCAATGGTAAGCTCATAGTTGTCGAAAGTAAGCGTTTGATCGTCGGTGGCAGGGTCGCCTTGCGGGCCAGTTGGGCCAGTGGCACCGTCAGCACCCGCTACACCCGTTGGGCCTTGTGGGCCGTCGGCTCCAGTAGGGCCGGTAGCGCCATCGGCTCCGTCAGCGCCTGTGGCACCAGTAGGACCTACCGGTCCGGCAGCACCCGTTGGGCCTTGTGGGCCGTCGGCACCAGTTGGGCCAGTAGCACCATCCGCGCCATCGGCACCCTGTGCGCCCGTAGGGCCGGTTGGGC
>CAYYZT010000253.1:3092-5294 GCA_964476015.1 uncultured Chitinophaga sp. | reverse complement strand
CCCAATTCCGATGCGGCCAACAACGGCTGCCCCACCACGCACGTAAGCTGCGGTAGCGTGGATATGGTGCAGAACTATATGGACTACACCAACGATGCGTGCATGAACATCTTCACGCTCAACCAAAAGACCCGCATGACCACGGTTATGGCCGTTTCGCCGCGCAGGGTGAATCTGTTGACATCCACCGTATGTACCCCGCTCAATACGCCTCCGGTGGCTGCGTTTACGGGCAATCCGCTCACGGTATGCCCCGGCGGCACGGTGAGCTTTACCGACCAATCCACGGGCAACCCGACCAGTTGGCAGTGGACGTTTCAAGGCGGCACCCCGGCCACTTCCACCCAACGCAACCCGACCGTTACCTATAACACCTTGGGCGCTTATACCGTTACTTTAACCGCCACCAACGCCCACGGCACCAACACCATCACCAAAACGGCCTATGTAACCGTTGCCGCCCCGCAAACCAACTTTACTTCCAACGTAACGCAGGGCTGCGGCACGCTCAACGTGCAGTTTACCAACCAATCCACTTGCGGCTCGGCTTGGCAGTGGAGTTTCCCCGGCGGCACGCCGAGCACCTCTACGGCGCAAAACCCTTCGGTAACTTATAGCACACCGGGCACTTATAATGTAAGCTTGACGGTTAACGGTATCACCAACACCAAGCCCAACTACATTACCGTAGGCTCCAATGTAACCCTGCTGAACGAAACCTTCGAATCGAACTCCTTCGCCACCAACGGCTGGACGATAAGCAACCCCGACAATGGCATTACTTGGGTTATCAATACCGTGGCGGGCAATGGCCCCGGCGACAAGGCGGCGGGCATCAACCTATATAACTACAATAGCAATGGCCAACGCGACAGGCTGATAAGTCCCGTGTTGGATTTATCCAACCTCAGCAATACACAGCTTACCTTTAAGCACGCCCACCGCCGCCGCACCCAAAACCAAAGGGACTCATTGATAGTGTACGTTTCCACCAACGGGGGCACTACTTGGGGCAACCGTGTTTTGGCAGTAGGCGAAAACGGTACGGGCAGCTTTGCCACCAACTCCACCACCAATGGCCCTGAGTTTATTCCTGCGACCACCGCGGACTGGTGCGGGCAGGGCTCCGTGGGCGTGGGTTGTTTCACCATCAACCTAGGAGCTTTTGACGGACAGCCGAACGTGCGCATCCGGTTTGAATCGTTCAACAACATCGGCAACAACATTTATTTGGACGATATTGTGATAACGGGCTGCCAACTGGTGCCCACCAATCCGCCCGTCGCGGCGTTCTCGGGCAGCCCCACTTCGGGGTGCGGTAGCTTGACGGTACAGTACACCGACCAATCCACGGGCAACCCCACGGGCTGGCAATGGAGTTTCCCTAACGGCACCCCGGCCACCTCTACGGCCCAAAACCCGAGCGTAACGTATGCCACGCCCGGCACCTATTCCGCTACATTGATAGTGCTCAACAGCGCAGGCAGGGATACGTTGGTTCGCACTAGCTATGTAACCGTGCATGCCGCGCCTACCGTAACCGTATCGGGCAGCAACCCGCTTTGTACAGGGCAGGCCAACGGCAGTGCCACGGCTTCGGTTTCGGGCGGCACGGGGCCATACAGCTATGCTTGGAGCAACAACCGCAACACGGCCTCCAACTCCGGCTTGATAGCGGGCACATACGTAGTAACCGTTACCGATGCCAACGGCTGCACCGCCACTGGCAGCACCACGCTCACTACCCAGCTGGCCATTACGGCCACGGCCAGCACTACGCCGGCCTATTGCGGCCGCAACAACGGCACGGCCACTTTGGCCATAACGGGCGGCACTGCACCTATTACCGTTGCGTGGAGCAATAGCGGCAGCGGCACTAGCATCGGCAATTTAGCGGCAGGCAGTTACGGCTACACCGTAACCGACGACAACGGCTGCACCCGCACGGGCACGGCCACGGTGGCGGCCAACAACAGTGGCCCGGGCATAACCCTTATCCCTACCAATGTAAGTTGCAACGGCGGCAACAACGGTGCCGTTACCGCCAACGTTTCGAATGGCACAGCGCCCTACACCTATGTATGGGGCAATGGCGGGCAAACCAATAGCATCAGTAACCAATAATTTTATTTGTTCTATTTCTTCAGGTTTTAATGGTTGTTTTACTGATTTTTTAGTTTTTTCATCAAGTACAGCACGATT
>CAYYZT010000253.1:0-3082 GCA_964476015.1 uncultured Chitinophaga sp. | reverse complement strand
CGTTACAGATGCCAACGGATGTTCGGCAACCAGTTCTATATCTGTGCTTCAGCCGGCAGCTATATCTATTGGCACCACGTCTGTTCCCGCCACTTGCGGCAACAGCAATGGCAGTGCCACCGCAACGGTAACTGGTGGTACCGCACCTTATACCTATGCTTGGAGCGGCGGCGGCAATACTGCCAGCATCAACAACCGCGCATCGGGCACCTATGCCGTTACCGTTACGGATAGCAGGGGCTGCACGGCCACCGCTTCGGTAAACATCAGCAACACGGGCGGCCCCAGCATTAACCTTAACAAGCAAGACGTGAGCTGCAACGGCGGCACCAACGGCAGTGCCACGGCAACCGTAACTGGCGGCACGGCACCATATACCTATGCTTGGAGCGGGGGTGGCAGTTCCGGCTCCATCAACAACCGCGCTGCGGCAACCTACACCGTAACCGTAACGGATGCCAACGGGTGTGCTTCCATCGCCTCGGTTACCATCAACCAGCCATCGGCCATTTCCATTAGCCTAACCGCTACCAGCAGCAGTTGCGCGGCCAGCAATGGCAGCATTGCTAGCACGGTAACTGGCGGCACGGCACCTTACAGTTATCAGTGGAGCAACAGCCGCACCACGGCCAACAACACCGGCTTGGCGGCTGCAACCTATACCGTAACCGTTACCGACTCGCGCGGCTGCACGGGCACGGCATCGGCCACGGTTACGCAACTGGCAGCACCAACCTTATCCATATCCAAAACCGATGCTGCATGCTTTGGCACCAGCACCGGGCAAGCTGCGGTATCTGTAACTGGCGGTTCTACCCCTTATAGCTATACTTGGGGCCACGGGGCTTCGGGCGCATCGCTAGCCAACTTGGCGGCGGGTAGCTATACGGTTACTTTGGTGGATGCCAATAGCTGTTCCGCCACGGGCAGCCTTACCATTGGCCAGCCTAGCCGTATAGTAGTGGGCAATATTGTTGACGATGCCAGTTGCGGCAACAGCGATGGCAGCATTACCACATCGGTTAGCGGTGGCGCACCGGGGTATAACTACTTATGGAGCGGCGGACAGATTTCGTCCGATTTGTTCAATTTGGCCTCGGGAGCTTACGAACTGACGGTAACTGACCAAAACGGCTGCTATGCCGATACCGTTATCGTGGTATCGAACGTGGGCGGCCCATCGGCTACGCTCACTTCTGCCAACAATACTTGCAGCGGGCAAAACAATGGCGAGCTTACCGTGTCGGCTTTTGGCGGCACCGCGCCTTATACCTATGTATGGAGCAACGGGGCTACGGGCATTACTACCATCGGCAACCTGTCGTCAGGCATTTATAGCGTAACTGTTACGGATGCCAACGGGTGTATAGCGGTGCGCACGGCCAACATCAGCCAGCCATCGCCCCTTCAAATACAAACCTACCATGTGGATGCATCTTGCGGCATACACAACGGCCAAGCGGGTATTTTGGCCGCTGGCGGCACGGCCCCGTACCAATATACTTGGAGCACGGGCAGCAGCCAACCGCAGTTGTACAACCTGCCCCAAGGGGCATATGCAGTAACGGTTACGGATGCCAACGGATGCCAAGCCCAGACCACTATTAACATAGATAGCTTGGCCATATTGGATGTGGTGGTTTTGGTGGATGACGAGAGCTGTTATAATCAGGCCGACGGGTCCATCAGCATCAATGTAAACAGTGGCGTGGCACCTTATGGTTTTGTTTGGTCGAATGGATTTAATACGCAGAACGCCAGCAGTTTGGCCCCCGGCACTTATCAAATTACCATAACCGATGCCAGCGGCTGTGTAAACGTGCAGCAGGTAGTAGTGAATGCCGCTACGCCGTTGACGGTGAACAGCTCTGTATTGGCTATTGTATGCGGGTCGAAGTTTGGGGAAACCGAAGCAATAGTGAGCGGCGGCGTGGCCCCGTACGGCTATGTTTGGAGCACGGGCGATACCGGCCCGCGCCTGTACGTGGTAGTGGATGGCAACTATAGCGTAACGGTAACGGATGCCAACGGATGCCAGCAGGGTACCTCGGTATTTGTGCCTCGCAGCAGCGGCCCGGCGCTCAACCACTTTGCCACGCCCGATACCTTGGGCACGGGCAACGGCACGGCCACGGTGGTGCCCATAAACGGCAACGGGCCTTTTACCTACCTGTGGAGCAATGGCCAAACTTTGCCTACCGCTACGGGCCTTGCAGCCGGTAGCTATGCGGTAACGGTAACAGACGGCAATGGCTGCGAAGTGGAGGATACCGTGGTAGTGAGCCTTTACACGGGCTTGGGCGAGGCGCTGGCCGAAACCAACGTGCTGTTGTACCCGAACCCCACCAACGGAAAGTTTGTGTTGAGCTTCAAAGGTTTGGCGGGCAAAGTAGCCATTGGCGTGTATGATACGCTCGGCAAAATGGTTTTGAGCCAAGAAAGTGATATTTTAGCAACCCCGTCCGTTGAAATGGATATGGGCGGATTTGCCGAAGGGGTTTATATGGTGCGCATCACGCAAGCGGGGCAATCGCTCCACTACCGCTTGGTGCTTACCGATTGAGCTGCTTTGGCACAGGTTATAAACAGAGGCTAAATGACAAAGAACCAACTAAAGGCCCTGGCACTGAGCCTGGGCCTTTTTGCTACCAGCGGGCTTGCCGCACAAGATAGGTGCGGAACCCAAGAGCTGCACCAGTATTATTTGCAAAACGACCCCGGCTATGCGCAGCGTTTTCAGGATGTGAATGCCGCCGCTGAGGCGCATGGGGCATCCGCGCAAAGCCGCAAGCGGGTGGTGGTAACCATACCGGTGGTGGTACACGTGGTACACAACGGCGAGGCATTGGGCGTGGGCGGCAACATTACCGAGGCGCAGGTGCTTTCGCAGATAGAGGTGCTGAACGAGGATTACCGCTTTTTGAACGCCGATGCCTCGTTGATACCGGGCGTGTTCCAATCTGTGGCCACGGATATGGAGGTGGCGTTTTGCCTCGCCATCCGCGACCCGCAGGGCAACCCTACCTCGGGCATCGACCGTATGAACGGCGGGCGTACTAGCTGGACCATGGCGCAGATAGAA
>CAYYZT010000252.1:0-5302 GCA_964476015.1 uncultured Chitinophaga sp. | reverse complement strand
GATAGAGCTTAGCCCGTTTACCTTGGTGGGTGCCACTACGCGCTCGGGCCTGCTTACCTCGCCGTTGCGCTCGCGGTTCGGCATTACCAGCCGCATGGAGTACTACACCGCCGAAACGCTGGCTACCATCATTATCCGCTCCGCAGGCATATTGAAAACGGAGATAGTGCCCGAGGGGGCCATGGAAATAGCCCGCCGCAGCCGTGGCACGCCCCGCATAGCCAACATGCTGCTGCGCCGCGTGCGCGATTTTGCCCAGATAAAGGGCAACGGCGTGGTTGACAGGGGTATTGCCCGCTATGCGCTGGATGCCCTAAACGTGGATGAGCACGGGCTGGACGAGATGGACAACCGCATTTTGCAAACCATCATCGAGAAATTCAACGGCGGGCCAGTGGGCATCAATACCATAGCCACGGCGGTAGGAGAGGAGCCGGGCACCATAGAAGAGGTGTACGAGCCCTATTTGATACAGGAGGGCTACCTAAAACGCACCCCCCGTGGCCGCGAAGCCACGCTGCAAGCCTATAAGCATTTGGGCAAAACACCCCCGCAACATATACAGGGCGGCCTGTTTGAATATTAAGCTCAGTACCGTACGCGCACTTGGCGCGTGGCCAGCTTATCCAGCCACTCATCGAAACGTATCAACTCGAAACCCATGGGGTCCCAAGCATACTCGTTTTGCCCTTCGCGCAGCAAGGCTAGGTTGGTGCTTTCATCGGCAAGGGTTTTCTTAATGTCGCCACCCATTTTAATATAAGTGCCCAACACTTTTAGTATAAGGCGCGGCCGCTCTATGTTTTCTTCCTTTTGGCGTTGCAGCAGTTTTTTAAAGCTCTCGGCCCGGTAGTCGAACACTTCCAGGTCGCCCTGTTCAATGGCGCACATCAGCTCCAATATGCGGTGGCCCATCAGCCACCCGGCCTTGTCCTTGGTCAGTTCGGTTTCCCTTACCAGCATTACGGCAGCATCGTTGTACTGCCCGTTTACGAATAATAGGTTGGCCTTGTAATAATCCCATTTGGCGGGTATCTGTTTGTTGGCCTTGAATTTTGGGTGCGCCACGGCCACCTCCATCAGTTTTTCGGCCTGCCGATATTCTTTTTTGTGGAAGGTGGCTATAAACAGCACCTCTATGGCCTGTAGCTCGTTAAAAAGCCCTTTGATGAATTTTTGTTGCGCGGTGTTGGCATAATCCACTGCTTCGTGGTAGTTGCCTTGGTTTATCTGTATGCTGGCCAATTGCAGGTTGGCCGTACCGATGCGTGTTTCTGACGAGATGGAAGGGTTGTTTTCCACCAGTTTCAGGTATTCCACGGCATATTGGTACGCCAATGGGTAATCTTGGTATAATTGGCCATAAAATATACCGAGGTAGTTGTAAAAATACCCCACCAGTGGCGATTGCGTTTCCAAGTAATGCTGTTTGGCCTCCTCAAGGGCCGTTTTGGCATAGTCCCTCGACGACTTTTCGATGTTTTTGCTGAACTGCCCCAACACCCCTAAGCGATAGTAGTAATCCTTTACCACCAAATATTTTCCCAGCTTGTTCAGGCTGTTGCCTATTTCGCTTTCAAAGGCCAGGTAAGCCTGTTCGCCCTTGCGTATGCCCACGGTAGTCCTCAACAGGTCGTTTATGAGCAAAATCTCTGCGAAAAGCTCATATTCCGTGGCCAGCTCGTTTGCTTTTAGCAGCACCGCCTCCCCGGCCCGGTAAGCCCCGCGCTCAATCAAAATCTGTCCTTCTATGAGCATCCTGCGGCAATCGAAAACCGCTTGCGCGTATTTCGTTTCATATTTCTTGCTTCCTTCTTTTAGCAGTAGTATATTGAGGATGTCTTTCTGCAAACGGTTCTTTAGATGGGAGTAGGCGGAGTTGGGTTCGCTCTTGTAAATGGCCTTTGCCGCCTCCACGTCGGTAGATACTTTGCCGCTTTTTACCAGCTCAAACAGCTCTAAACGGCGTTTTACCTCCCCGTTGGGCTGTACTTTGTAGAAATTTCTGATTAGCCTGATTTCTCCAGGCTTCAAAACACGCACTATCTGTGTCAATACTTTCATTACCTTAGGCTATTGATAATCAGGTATTTATATTATGGCTAGTAGCAATAACTAAGTCAAAATGCGTATGCTCATTTCCCTTGAAAATTTCGTGAAACTTTTTTCATTTGTAACAGTACAATGGAGGTACAGTAATCAAGCCACTTTGGTGTACGTTGCTGGCAAAGGTGCAAAATCTTGTACCAAGATAATATTTTGGCCTTCTGTGTCAAAGTGTAACCTCTATTTTATTTGTATGCTGTTGTGAACCAACACATTAATTTTTTTGTTGGCTCCATAAGTGTGTCAAAGCGTTCTTTTACATGGTCTTTACTATGGCCTCTAATAGTTCCAATTTTGTATCGCACAAATTGATATTTCACTAACAGCAAAAACAAAATTACAATGGAACTTTTAGTATTAGTATTGGTATGGATTGGCGTATTGACTCAAGAACAAACCCACTACGTGACCAATTCAGAGGCTCGCGACATGTTTTCAGTACACAAAGACCAAATTGAAGTTGAATATCCTGACGAATACTCCATCATCATGACCGATGAGAATGAAGTAAACTGATATAAAACGAACACCTAATCGTTGCCCTTTTTCCCCGGAGGCCCGGTTGACCCCAATCAATCGGGCTTCATTTTTTTATGCCGTTTGCAGACTCATAACCCCAATTGGTCTAATTTATGTACCGGCACCACAGGGGCAAACCCCAAAATATTCTAGTTTTGCTTTGTTTTAAGAAGCCGGACCTGTATGTTTCCTATCCATAAAAATGGCCTTGGGCCCTTGCTGCTGTTGGCACTGCCAATATTGTTGTTTTGCTCTGCCCCGGCAAAAGCCCAAGACGTGTGGGATTTGGAAAAATGCATCAACCATGCGCTATCCAACAACTTGCAGATAAAGCTACAGGACATTAGCGAGAAGCTTACGGCCTATCAGCTTTCGCAATCCAAGGCGGGGCTTTACCCATCGGCCAACGCCACCAGCTCCTATGCCGTAAACTTTGGACGTAGCAACGACCCCACCACCTTCCAGTTCGTTACCGAGCGCATACAAACCAGCAGCTTCTCGCTCAGCTCTTCGCTCACGCTGTTCTCCGGCCTGCAACAAATCAATACCATCAAGCAAAACAAATTCAACCTGTTGGCCTCCCAGTTTCAAACGGAGGAGGTAAAAAACAGTGTAATGCTAAACGTAACGGGGGCGTTTTTGCAAGTAATGATGTCGCGCGAGAACATTGTTTCGCAGCAGGAGCAAACCGACCTTTCGCTGCAACAGCTCAACCGCACCTCCCAACTGGTGGATGCAGGCATGTTGCCCGGCGGAAACCTGCTGAACGTGCAGGCACAGGTGGCCAACGACAGCCTGAACCTGATAAACGCTTACAACAACTACGACCTTGCCGTGCTTACCCTGAAACTGCTGCTGCAAATGGACCCTGCGGCCAACGTGGTTTTCGACCAAGAAATAGGCGAGATTGAAAACCTTATTGCCGGCTTGGTGGTGGGCCCTGAGGGCGTGTACAATACCGCCCTTACCAACCAACCGCAGATAAAGCGGGTAGATTTTATCGTAAAAGCTTCGGAAATGGGGCTAAAGGTGAGCAAGGGCATGCACTCGCCCACGCTTACCCTGTCGGGCAACGTGCGCACCAACTACTCCAGCTACGAGCTGCCCCCGTTTGTGATAAAAGATCCCTTTTTTACCCAACTGAACACCAACCTGAGCCAAACCGTCGGTATCAACCTCAGCATACCCATCTTTAACGGCCTAGCCACCCACTTTACCATAAAAAACAGCCAACTGCAACTGGAGCGCAGCATATACCAGCAGCAGCAGGTAAAAGACCAGTTGAAGCAAGACGTGTACCAAGCCTATACCGATGCAACGGCGGCGGCCAAGCGATACAATGCAGCAGGCAAAAACGTACAAGCACTGGAAACGGCCTTTGGCTACACGCAGAGCATGTTCGACCTAGGGGCGGCCAACGCTTTGGATTATTCAACGGCAAAGGCTAACTTAGCCATGGCCCAAATAACCTATATTACGGCCAAGTACGATTACATTTTTAAGGTAAAAGTGCTCGATTTCTATCAAGGTAAGCCCATCAAGCTCGAATAAATGTCCTTCAACCGAACACTCATCTATCTGGTCATTGGCGTAGTCGTTTTGATTATAGTGGCCGTGGTAGGTAAAAAGGCAGGATGGTGGGGCCAAAGCGCTGCCGTGGAAGTAACCGTGAAAAAGGTAGAGCGCAGGAACATTGTGGAAACCGTTTCGGCCAGCGGCAAAATGTATCCGGCCCTTGAAGTGAAAATTAGCCCAGACGTATCGGGCGAAATCATCGACATACTTGCCGAAGAGGGCGACAGCGTGAAAGAGGGCGACCTCATTATCCGCATCAGGCCCGACATATACATTTCCCTAAGCAGCCGCGCCGAGGCTTCGCTAAACCAGAGCAAGGCCAACTTGGCCAACTCCGAAGCCCGGCTGCTGCAAACACAGGCGCAGTTCGAAAACGCACAGGTAACATTTGGGCGCAGCGAGAAGCTTTGGAAACAAAAGGTAATATCGGAGGCGGAATATTTGGACGCGCAGGCTACCTTTAAAAGCTCGGAGGGAGAGCTGGCGGCCGCCAAACAAACCGTGGAGGCATCCAAATACAACGTAAAAGTAGCCGAGGCCGCCCTGAAAGAAGCCAACGACAACCTGCGCCAAACCAGTATATATGCACCCACCACGGGCACCATTAGCATGTTGAACGTGAAAAAGGGCGAACGCGTGGTGGGCACTACCCAAATGGCGGGCACGGAGATGTTTCGCGTGGCCGACCTGAGCAAGATGGAGGTGCAGGTGGATGTAACCGAGAACGACATATTGCGGGTGAACCTAGGCGATACTGCCGAAATAGAAGTGGATGCCTTCATCGGCCGCAAGTTTAAGGGCGTGGTGAGCTACATTGCCAACTCATCCAAAGCCGAGAACAACGTAACCACCGAATCGGTAACGAACTTTGTGGTGAAAATAGAACTGCTACGCAGTAGCTACGAAGACCTCGTAACCTTGGGCACGCCCTTCCCGTTTAAACCGGGCATGTCGGCCTCGGTGGATATTTTTACCAATCAAGCTACCAATGTATTGGCCGTGCCCATACAGGCCATTACGCTAAGCGAGGAAGAACCCGGCCAAGCACCCAAAGAAGTATTGTATGTGCATGATAACGGGGTGGCCCGCAGAGTCTTCATCC
>CAYYZT010000251.1:3839-5346 GCA_964476015.1 uncultured Chitinophaga sp. | reverse complement strand
CATTTTCTGAAAGAAAATGGAGGCACAGGGCGGCTCAAACCCTCCCCAGTTTTTGAGCACCCACCCCAACCCAGGCAACCGGATTACCAAGATACGCGATAAGAAAGAGGACTTGAACTGTTCTGGTACCGCTACTTACGATGCCAACTATGCTGCATTTAAAGCCAGCTTGCCATAATTTTGCTATCTTACAGTGTACTGTCGACTATGGACTGTCGACCACCAAATGAACTTCCTCTCCCATTATTATCTCGACCGAAGCCACCCTTCGGTGTACTTTAAGTTGGGCACTATTTTGCCCGACTTGGTGGGCGGTTACAATGCTTTGATGCGCAAGGCCGTAGCGGGCCACGAACCCGATTTGCCCCACCATCAGCAACTGAAACAAGGCATAAACCGCCATCACGAGGGCGATAAAATTTTTCATGGCCTGCCACAGTTTGTTGATTTACAGCAATATTTGAAACAGGATTTGAAGGAGGCGCAGTTGCTAGGCCAACTGCCCCGATATTGGTTTTGGGCGCATGTGGCTGTGGAAATGCTGATAGACCGGAACTTGTTGCAACTTTATCCGCTTTTATACGTACAATTTTATGATGATCTGGAAACAGTATCACAGCCCGTGGTGGAAAATTATTTTGGCCTTATTGGCCGCAATCAACTAGCCACGGACTTTTTTCGTAATTTTAAAGTATTCACGGAGCGGAGGTTTTTGCAATATTACCCGAGCGACGAACAGTTTACCCAGGCACTTTTCAGGGCTTGGTACCGGGCAACGGGAAACACGGCAACGCCGGCGGTGCATGAAAGGGCACGGCAGGTTTTGCTAAGGTTCGAACGGCAACATGCCGACTTGCTCAGCACCATTCTTGACACAGTGGCCGGACAGCTCAAAAACGCCACATGAAAACAAAGACCGGACCTCGGTTTCCCGGACTGGTTGTTTGCGCACTGCTACTGCTTATTTCGCTGGCCCCCGCCAGCGCGCAGGTTCGCAAATACAGCAACGAATTTCTTTCCATAGGTGTGGGTGCCCGCGGCATGGCCATGAGCGGTGCCCAAGTAGCCAGCGTAAACGACGTGACCGCAGGGTACTGGAACCCCGCAGGGTTGGCCCAAGTAACCCACAATTTCCAAGGCAGCTTTATGCACGCTGAGTATTTTGCCGGTATAGCGAAGTACGACTATGGCTCCATAGTCATTCCCATGAAGGATAAAAAACGCTTCCTCGGCATATCGCTCATCCGCTTTGCGGTGGACGACATACCCAATACCATCAACCTTTTCGAGGCCGACGGCACCATCAATTACGACAATATCCGTTCTTTCTCCGTAGGCGATTATGGCACTTTTATCAGCTATGCCCAGAGCATCCCTAAACTGAAGGGCCTGCGTGTGGGCGGCAACGCCAAGGTAATCTACCGCAAGGCGGGCGACTTTGCCACCGCTTGGGGCTTCGGGTTGGATTTGGGAGCGCAGTACGACATAAAAAAACTGAAACTCGGCT
>CAYYZT010000251.1:0-3829 GCA_964476015.1 uncultured Chitinophaga sp. | reverse complement strand
CCCGCGACGTAACGAGCACGTTCAACGCTTGGTCGTTCAACTTTTCCGACGAGGAGAAGGAAGTATTGGTAGCTACGGGCAATGCCCTGCCTTCCAGTTCTTTGGAAATAACGGTGCCCAAATTCATTTTTGGTGCCGCTTACCAAATCAGCATTAAGGATAAATTCCACATTCTGCCCGAAATCAATCTGGAAATGACCACCGATGGCAAGCGCAACGTGCCCATCCGCACCAACAGCGTGAGCATAGACCCCCGCTTTGGGTTGGAAATGAACTATGTTAATATCATATACGTTCGGTTTGGCGTGGGCAACATACAGCGCGTAACGGATGATATTGATGGCAGCCCCATCGTTACCTGGCAACCGAACATAGGCGTGGGCCTCAAAATAAAAGGCGTTGGAATAGATTATGCTTTTACCGATATAGGCAACCAGAGCGATGCCCTGTATTCGCACGTGTTTTCGCTCAACGTTGGCATTAACAAACGGCAGCAAAAATAAGATATGAAAAGCTCCCCCATACTCAGGTTTTTCTTGCTATTGCTGTTGGCTTTGCCCACTTGTTTAAATGCCCAAAACTATGGCAACGAGTGGATTGACTACAGCAAGACCTATTATAAGATAAAAGTAGCGCGCGATGGCGTGTACCGCATACCGTATAGTGCCTTGGTAGCGGCCAATATACCCATAAACACGTTGGCCGGCACCCAGTTTACCTTATTTTGCAAGGGGGAGGTGGTGCCTATCTACGTATCCACCAACGGGCTTTTTGGCAACAACGACTATATCGAGTTTATTGGGAAAAAGAACGACGGTGCGGTAGATTTGCAGCTATATGACGACCCAGCCTGGCAGGGCAACCCTGCTTATAGCTTGATTACCGATACCGCGGCCTATTTCTTGAGTTGGAACACCGTACAGCCGGGCAAGTTCTTTACATCCGTAGCCAACGACCTTACCAACTTGCCCGTAAAGGAGCCCTATTGTTTTACCACCTTGGTAATGCCCACCAACGGTACCTATAGCCAAGGTAAGCCTTCCGTTTTGTCTGGCGCATCGCTATACGAATCTATTTTTGATGAGGGGGAAGGATACGGAGATCTGGCCTTCAACCTCAATTCCAAAACGTACACCCTCGCCACCCGAAGCAAAAAGGCTTGGCGTGGCGAGGGTGCGTTGCAGGCCACGCTAAAAATGAATGTTTTGGCCACTTCCGTAAGCGACCATAGGCTGCGGATAACGCTCAATTCGTTGCCCGTGCTAAAAGATACTTCGTTTTATGGCTACAAGCTCAACCAGTGGGAGTGGAGCATTTCGTCAAATGGGCTTATAGCCAATAATAGCCTTACGTTGGCGGCGTTGGGCAGCGGCACTACGGACCGTCATCAGGTAATGTACCTATCCCTTACCTACCCGCACAACTTTAACGCTAACAACGTAACCCGGTTCGAGTTTCAACTGCCTATTAATGCGGGTACGAAGTATTTGGAGTTCAGTTCGTTTACGGGCGGCACGTCAGCCCCATTGTTGTACGACGTGACCAACCTTTTGCGCTTGGAAGGCCAGACAAACGCCACCCTGCAACAGTTTAAGCTTCCGGCGCACGGCGGCGCGGCCGAAAGGAATCTCTACCTTACCAATAGTACTACCGAAGTGCTTTCCATCGGTACGATGGAAAAGGTTGTTTTTGTAAACTACAGCAATGCCGCAAACCAAGGCAGCTATATTATTATAAGCAACTCCGTGCTTACCAATGATGGCAGCGGCATAAACTGGGTAAACGAGTATGCCCGCTACCGTACCAGTGCCGCGGGCGGGGGCTTTACGGTGGCCACCGCAATGGCCGAGCAGCTATACGACCAGTTTGCGTACGGTATAGGCAAGCACCCTGCCGCGGTTCGCAATTTTATACGGTTTGCCAAAGACAACTGGATAGACAAGCGCCCTGCCTACCTTTTTCTCATCGGCAAGGGATATGAATACAAGGAGATGCGCGCCAATGCCGGATTAACCAACCAGTGCTTGGTGCCTACTTGGGGCTATCCGGGTAGCGACAACTTACTGGCAGCACCTAGTGGTACCATGGTGCCCATTATACCCGTGGGGCGCATAGCGGCTTCTACCCCGCAACACATAAAGAACTACTTGGAAAAGGTGCAATTGTTCGAGGCCGACCAAAACCGGGTGGGCGACCCCTACCAAACCATTGCCCAAAAATTGTGGACCAAGGAATTGCTACACTTGGGCGGCGGCAACAACAGCAGCGAGCAAACTACTTTTAAATACTACTTGGAAACGTTTGAAGGTATTGTGAAGGATACCTTCTATGGTGGAAACGTAACCTCGTTTTACAAAAACAGCAGCAACCCTATACAGATAGCGCAATCAAACTACCTTACCAACCGCATCAACAATGGGGTGTCGCTCATTACGTTCTTCGGCCACTCGTCTCCCAACTCTTTCGACTTTACTATTGACGACCCGAACAACTACAACAATTCGCCGCGCTTTCCCTTTATCCTTTCCAACGGATGCTATAGCGGCAATATTTTTACTTCTGCAAGGGGCATAAGCGAGGAGTTTATTTTTGCCCAAAACAAAGGCGCGATAGCGTTTTTGGCTACAACGGCTTTGTCCTCGTCCAACGGGTTGAACAACTTTAGCCGCAACTTTTATTACAACATGGGACCAGAGCATTACCTGAGCACCGTGGGCGAGTTGATGAAGCACACCATTATCGATATAGAGAACTGCTGCAACAGTTCGTTCAACCGGATGGTGGCACAGGATTTGATTTTGCATGGCGACCCTGCCCTGAAAATGAACCCCCATGCCAGGCCCGATTATGCGCTGGAGGTGCAGAACGTGTTCTTCGACCCGCCAGTGGTAACGCTGCAAACCGATTCGTTTGATTTATACGTGGCTATTGCCAACCTGGGTATGGCTATTGATACTCAAATCAATTTGGAGGTGATACGCACCTTGCCTGATGGCACTTCTTTTACCTATACGCTTCAGGTGCCGGGCACTTACTATTTGGATACTTTTAAGCTCACCATACCCACGGGTACGGGCGAGGCATTTGGCATGAACCAACTGCAAATAACCATTGATGCGGGCGACAAGGTACCGCAAGAACTTTCTGAAACCAACAATACGTTGGGCATGAGCTTCAGTATTTTGTCGGAAGACGTGTACCCCATCCACCCTTACGAATTTGCGATAGTGCCGAACCAAGGTGTTACGCTAAAAGCCTCTACCGCCAACGCTTTTGCCATGCAGAAAACGTATGTGATGGAGATAGATACCACGGAGCTATTCAACAGTCCGCTCAAACGCTCCACCAGCCTTACGCAGATAGGCGGTGTGTTGAGTTGGGTGCCGCCCGTAAACTATGCCGATAGCGTGGTGTATTACTGGCGCGTGGGCATCGATTCCACCGGAAACGGCACGCCTTACCGCTGGCGCAACAGTTCGTTTATCTATATTGCCAACGAGTACCCCGGCTGGAACCAAAGCCATTATTATCAATATCTAAAAGACGGGTACCAAAACTTGGAGTTGCCCGCCAACCGCCAGTTTAAGTTTGCCGACGACGTAAAGACACTTACCGTGCGCACCGGCACTTGGAACGGGCAAGGCGGCTCTTTGCCTTGGGACCAAATGGCCTACTTCATTAACAACGTGAAGAAGCAAGACTGGAACTGTGGTGGCAACGGTGGCTTTGCGGGCGGTGTTACCATTGCGGTCATCGATCCTTCCACGGGTAATAACTGGGTGAGCCGCTATGCCGATGTGGTAACGGACCCGCAATCAGGTTACAAAAT
>CAYYZT010000250.1:0-5349 GCA_964476015.1 uncultured Chitinophaga sp. | reverse complement strand
TTAAAGACATCTTGAATGGCTTTAAAGCCGGGCAACAGCAGCAGCAAAGTAACAATGCTGGAAACCAGATTGATGATGAAGATATAGCCCACGCCTATTTCGGGGTTGTAGCACGATGCCAGCCAAGAGGTTTCGCCCGCTTGGTAGGCTTCCATGGAAAAATAGAGGAAAAAAGCGTTCAGTCCCACGTTTACCACAATGCTGGCCAGCCTAACCAAGGCAAACTTAAACGGCTTGTTTTGCAGCCGGAGCTTGGCAAAAGGCAGTGCCGAGAGGGCATCCAAGGCCAGTATCCAGGCAAACCAACTTACATATTCCGGGTGGTTGGGGTAGTGCATGGCCGTGGCTATGGGCTGCGAAGCCAATGTGAACGCCACTGCAAACACCAGCGAGCTTACCAAATAGGAGATAAGGGCCGAGCTGTAAACCTTTTTATTGTCCGGCTCCGAATTGGCAAAGCGGAACAGGGCGGTTTCCATACCGTAGGTAAGCACTACCACCAGAAAGCCCAAATAGGCGTACAACTCCGTATATACCCCAAACTCGGCAGGGGCAAACTGCAACGTGTACAGCGGCACCAGCAGGTAGTTGAGCGTGCGGCCCAAAATGCTGCTGATGCCATATAAGGCCGTTTGCCCGGCGAGTTTTTTAAGGGGATTCAAAATGCCGTATGCTGTTTTGCCGGGGCCAAGTTAAAAGAAAAACCGCCCAAGTCGAAATCAGCCCTTGGTAGCGAGTATATTTTGATATTTTTGTTGCTTTGGATAGACAGTGCTCAACTTTTAGGAATATCTAAGGGTAAACGGCGAAAAAATCATGTATTCCGCAAAGAATATCCTAGGCCAGATAGGGCGTTATTTCAGCGTGCCCCAGTTGGTGTCCGTTACGGGCAAGCGGCTGTTGCTGCCATTTTACCATGTGGTGAGCGACGATATGTTGCCCCACATTGCCCATTTGTACCCTTACCGCAACGTAACCGCTTTCGAACAGGACTTGGATTTTTTGTTGGAGCACTTCGCCCCGATGCATTTGGATGAACTGCTGGACGGGGGCTACCACGGCAACCTTCAAAAACCGGCCTTCCACCTTACGTTCGACGATGGGCTGCGGGAGTGCAGCGAGGTTATTGCCCCCATACTGTTGCGCAAGGGCATCCCCGCCACGTTTTTTCTCAACAGCGGGTTTATCGATAACAAAGGGCTGTTTTACCGTTATAAGGTATCGCTCATTATCGAACACTTGGCGCACAACGAAATAAGTACACAAGAGATAGAGGCCCTGCACGCTTTAATGCCCGAAGGGGCCGAAAAGCTGAAAGACACCCGTGTTATATCCCGCTTGTTGCTTTCATTGGGCTATGGGCACCAGTTCCTCATCAACCAGATTGCGGAAATATTCGGGCTGGATTTCGGGTTGTTCCTTAAAGAGCAAAAGCCTTATATGGGCAAGAAGGAAGTGCAGCAGTTGCTTGACAACGGTTTTACCATCGGGGCGCATAGCATTGACCATCCCAAGTTCGGCGATTTGGAAATCATCGAGCAACTGGAGCAAACGGTGGAAAGCCTCCACTACATCGGCGAAGTGTTCAAGGTGCCGTACCGCGTGTTCGCTTTTCCGTTTACCGACGATGGCATCGGGAAAAAATATTTTGAGGAAGTGTATGAAACCGGCCATGCCGTGATGGACTTGAGCTTCGGCACCGCCGGGCTGAAGCGCGACGTAAACCCCCGCCACTTGCAGCGCGTGGCCATGGAGGGCGAGTTTGATACTGCCGAGCAGGCCGTTAAGGCTGCCTATGCCAAGGGCTGGATGCAGCAATCGCTGGGCATGAACCGCATAAAACGCAGTTGATGGAAATAACCGCCTATACCGCAGCCGAACTGGTGGCGCTTACCCAAAGCGAGCGATATGGCCGTTTAAAACACCTACCGGTAAGCCGCATCAGGGCACTGTCGCACCTGCACAACCCACGGTTGGACCCGCAAACGCCCATTATGTACATCGCTTGGGTGGATGGGCAGGTGGTGGGCTACCGCATGGTGCTTTGCGACGAGCTGTACACCGAAAACGGGCCGCAGCCGGTGGGTTGGTTCAGTTGTATTTGGGTAGATGCCGAGCAAAGGGGCAAGGGCATTGCCAAACAACTGGTGGCCCGCTGCCTGCAAGATTGGAAAGGCCGTATTTTCAGTGCCGACTCCGTACACGAGTCCAAGAGCCTGTATAGGGGCACGGGCCTTTATAAGGGAGATATTTTTCTGGAAGGCGTTCGGGCTTACCTTCGGGCATCTTTTGCGGACATACTTGTCAAAAAGAAACCTCGGCTGCAACCGTTTAAGCCCTTGCTCTCCATAGGCGATACGATGCTCAACTGGTTCGTGCCGGGCTCGCCGAAATCCTTGCCCGCTATAGTGGAAACAATATCGGAAGTGGAAGGCGAGGCGGAAGCATTCATCCAGCCATATCTGCAAAAACTGATATTTCGCCGCGGCAAAGACGACCTTAACTGGATAACGCAATACCCGTGGATACGCAACGGCGAACCGGACGAAGAAAGTAGGCGGTATTATTTTTCTTCGGTAGCCAAGCGGTTTAAGTTCGTGCAATGGAAACTGCGGAACGAAGACGGCAAAATAGTAGGCTACGCCATGCTTTCCATCCGTGATGGGCACTTGAAAACGCCATATGTTTTCGTGGAAGAGGCTTATGTGCCCGTGTTGGCTAAAGCTATTGCCACTTTTATGATAAACGAGCGGTTGGAAACGCTCACCACGTTCCATCCACAATTGGCACGGCATTTCAAACGGCACCGCAAGCCGTTTATGTTTGTTAAATCCGTGCGAAGGGAGTATTTTGCTTCCACGCCGCTGGGCCAGTATATACAAACGGGCACTGAGCCCAATATTTGCGATGGCGACGGCGACCAAGCGTTTACCTAAATGACACCCAAAGAGGCATATAGCCAGTATGCGGCCAGCCATGCGCTGCCGCTTTTCCACCGCCCGCAGTGGCTGGATGCGGTGTGCCAATGGGATGCCGTGGCCGTGCAAAAGGGAAACGATGTGTGGGGGCTGTGGCCTTTGCCGATAACGGAACAGGCGGGTTTTAAGCGCATCACCCAGCCGTACCTTACGCCCTATCTGGGCCCGGTGGTGTTTTATCCTGAAGGGCAGAAACTTACCAGCCGCCTCGCCCACGAGAAAGAGGTGCTGGCCGAACTGATAAAACAACTGCCCGATTATGCTTCGTTGGACTTAAAATGTTTGCCTTCGTTGGCAAACGGGCTACCGTTTCATTGGGCGGGTTTTGCGCAAACTACCCGCTACACCTACATTTTGGAAGAGTTGGGCGACTTGGGTGCCGTTTTTGCCAACATGCGCGACAATGTAAGGCGGGAAATCCGCAAGGCGGAGAAACAACTTTTCGTGTCGGTGGGCACGTCCATCAAACCGCTTTTCGGGTTAAAGGAGACATCTTACCAATCCAAAAAGCAGCAGGTGCCTTTTTCTTTGGATTATGTGGAGCGCATCTGCCAAATGGCCCAAGCCCATCATTGGGGCCAAATATTGGAGGCCCGCGATGCGGACGGACACCTACATGCCGCCGTTTTTTTGGTGTGCGACCACCAAACCATGTATTACCTCTTCGGTGCCGCCCATCCGCAGCACAACAACAGTGGCGCCATGAGCCTATTGCTGTGGCAGGGCATACAAGTGGCATCCGCCAAGGGGTTGCAGTTCAACTTCGAGGGCAGTATGATACCCGCCATCGAGCGTTTTTTCAGTGCTTTCGGGGGCACGCTTACTCCGTACCACCATATTACACACGAGCGTTCCAGATTATTAAAGCTGAAAAAGCTGTTGGGCTAGCCCTTCCAATTATTGGTTTTATGTAAATTCGCCCCAAAAAAGGAGCAAATTGAAAACGCTATTGTTATTCTTGGGCCTTGCTTTTGCGGCTAACCTATGTGCCCAGCAAGATAGTTTGGTAAGCTACACCAACAATGCCGGCGACATTGTGCCGGAGGCTTATGCGAAGAAGAAAAGGGTGTTCCACAAAAAGGATGATGTTTATTGGGAATGCCATGAGTACAACGCCAAAACCGGGAAGCTTACCGCCCGTTATACGTGCCGCACCGTGCTGCCTATCGTTATAGAAGGGGAGTACCTTAAGCACGAGGATACCACCGTTGTTGCCGAATACCACTACAAAAACAACAAAAAGGAGGGTGTTGCCAAAGAATACCGCCACAGCGGCATGTTGAAATCGGAAGGCAGTTATGTGGGCGACAGTATGAACGGCCCTTGGAAATATTACTATGCCAACGGTGCTTTGATGGCCGAACTGGAATATGCGGATAACAAGCTTTTGGGCGGCTATTATTATAATCCTGATGGCACAAAGTCGAACAAAAAGGTGTCGGATGGCGAAATGCCCACGTATGCTGGGGGCGACTACGGGATAATGGAGTATTTAAAGAAGGAAGTTCGCTATCCCAATAAAATGCGGGAAGCGGATATGAGCGGTATCGTTTATGTGGAATTTGTAGTAGATACCAACGGGAGCGTGACCGAAGAAAGGATAGCTTTTTCCTCTCACAGCGGATTTAACGAGGAAGCGCTAAGGGTAATTAGGGGCATGGATAAATGGAAGCCGGGCGTTCAGCACATGGAGAAAGTATCCGTGAGGTACACCGTGCCCATTAAATTTGTATTAAGCGGGGAGGAAAAGAGCAAGGCGCAAAAAAGCTATAAGGCTGGGCAAGCATACTTTGGGCAGCATGACTACGAAAAGGCTTACCAAGCTTTCGAGGCATCTTTTGGCTTGGATATGAAATATTGGAACGCCCTGCTGTACAAAGCACTAAGCGCACTTAAATTGGGCAGGGTAGAAGAAGCCTGTAGCTGCTTGAAGTATCTGAAAAGCAATGCGCCAGCGTTAACGCCCCCCGAATATAAGTATTGCCGGTAATCGGCAGGATGCTACTTATGGCCCGCGTGATTGGTTTCGCCGGGTTTCATTATTTCAAACTCCACGCGGCGGTTTATCTTGCGGTCTTCGTCGGTCAGCTCTTCCTTGATGATGGGCTTGGTGCTGCCGTAGCCCTGCGCTGTAATGCGCTTGGGGTCTATACCGCCGCTGGCTATCAGAAAATCCTTAATGGCAACAGCGCGTAGGTGCGATAGGTAAATGTTCTTTTCCGGATCGCCGCGGCCGTCGGTATGGCCAGAGATAACCAACTCCAGCGTGGGGTTGTCTATCAGGTAATCCGTCAGTTTCAACAAGTCGCTCTGCATGCCTTCCGTAATCTCGGAGCTGTTGGAGGCGAACTCGATACTGGTAAACTGTATT
>CAYYZT010000249.1:0-5395 GCA_964476015.1 uncultured Chitinophaga sp. | reverse complement strand
CAACCCTACCTTCTATGCGCAAGCTACCAGTACCAATGGTTGTGGCAGCATTACGGGCCGCGTGGCGGTTCCGGTAGCGGTGGCCCAGTTGCCTACCGTTACCTTGAGCACCGATGCGCCTAACAACAGCATCTTCATCAACCAAGCCTTGGTGGCTATTTGCGAGCCGGACGGTTACACTTCTTACGAGTGGTTCCTAAACGGCACGCAGGTGCAGCTGGACAGCATCAACACATGGCGCAGCAGCTTGCTGAACAACGGAGACGTTATTTCGGTGATAGTGACCGATGGCGGTTGCGTGGCCGAGAAAGTGGAGGTAACCATAGAGGTAACGGATTTCCCGAACGCCTTTACGCCTAACGGCGACGGCCGCAACGACGACTTCTTGAAAGGCTTCGATTTGGTAATCATCAATCGTTGGGGACAAGAACTGTACACCGGCAAAGATGGTTGGGACGGTAAGTTTAACGGCGAACCGGTATCGCCGGGCACCTATTTCTACATAGTGCGCGTGCCCGATATTACCAACAAGGACAAAGTATTGACGGGCTCCGTATTGGTTCACTATTAATCCCTCAACCAGCCATGAAACAGACAATCACCATCATAATGATGCTGCTCGCCGTATGCACGGTTTGGGGGCAGTCGAGAAAAGAATTGGCCGACAAAGCCTTTGAAAACAAAGAATACTGGGCCGCCATACAGCAGTACCAAAAGCATTTGGAGAAAGACCGCAACCCCGGCGAAAAGGGTTCGGTGTACTTCAACATAGCCGAGAGCTACCGCCATTTGCTACAGTATAAAGAGGCATTGGACTGGTACAACAAGGCCGAAGGTGCCCAGTACGACCAACCCATTTTGCACTTCCAAAAAGGCAGGACACTGTTGAATTTGGGCGAATATGAAAAGGCAAAAGTGGCTTTGGATAAATTCCTCGCCCTACAGCCGAACGACAAGGACGGCGTGAGGCTGAAAAGCAACGTGGACTTTGCCTTGGGCGTGAAAAACGATGCGCCGCCGTTGTTTACCGTGGTAAACGAGCAGTTGCTCAATACCTCTTTCAGCGATTACGGTGCCTATAAGTTTGAGGATAAGGTAATCTTTACCTCTTCCCGCCAAGAAGAAGGCGGCGATAGCAAGACCTATCAGGTTGACGGACAGGGTTTTTCAAGTTTCTTTTTGGCGAATTACAATGCCGAAAGCAAAACTTGGGACAAGCCGAACAAACTGGCCAGTATTTCCAGTTCGTTCAACGACGGCGTGTTTACCTTTAGCCCCGACACCAAAACGGCCTACTTTACACAGTGCAGTGGCGAGAAAGGGGAAAAGTGCCGTATTATGGAAAGCAAGTACGATGCTGGTTCCAAAACTTGGAGTGCGCCACAACCTATCTATTTTCCCGGCGAGCAGGTGGAAATGGTACACCCCACCGTATCAAAAGATGGCAATTGGCTTTGGGTAACCAGCCGCAAGGCCGAGGGCAAGGGCGGCAGTGATATTTGGGCATTGGAACGCCACGGGTTGGGCTGGAAAGAGCCGGTAAACGTGGAGGCCATCAACACCGAATACAACGAGGCTTATCCGGTATATTACAACGATACCACGCTGTATTTTTCCAGCAATGGCCATGTAGGCATGGGCGGGTTGGATTTGTTCGTGTCCATCAAACGAAACGGCCAGTGGACCAAGCCTACCAACCTGCGCACCCCGTTCAACTCCAGTGCCGACGACTTTTTGCTGGTATATGGCAAGAACAAGGAAGAAGGCTATTTCTCCTCCAACCGCAACGGCGGCAAGGGTTCTGACGATATCTATTCGTTTTACCTGACACCGATTATCCTTACCGTGAAGGGCAACGTGAAAGACGTGGACGGCAACGGCCCCTTGAAAGGAGCCGTGGTGGTGCTTACGGGCAGCGACGGCTCGGTGGACAGCACCCTTACCGATGCCAACGGAAACTACAGCTTTACGTTGGACAAGAACATCGATTACAAAATCAACGTGAACACGCCGCAATACTTCGGCGATTCGCGTAAGCTTACCACACAGGGCGAGCTGTACAGCAAGGAGTTCTCCAAAAAAGGCGGATACGACTATGATTTCAGCCTATTGAAGATACCGAAGGAGGAAATTACCATCGACGATATTTATTATGACTACAACAGTGCGGTGCTGCGTACCGAATCGTTGTCCAGCTTGGATAAACTGGTGAAACTATTGGACGATTCGCCCGAGGTGCAGGTGCTTATCAACTCGCATAGCGACGAGCGCGGCGACGACAAGTACAACCTGAAGCTTTCGGAAGAGCGGGCCAAATCGGTAGTGGACTATCTCATCAGCAAGGGCATCAACCCAAGCCGCCTTACCAGCAAGGGCTGGGGCGAGACTGCCCTGTTGGTGAAAAAGGCCCAGACCGAGGAGGAGCACCAAAAGAACCGTAGGACCACTTTTAAAGTAGTTAACCAATAAGAGCCATGAAGACCAGGATACTGCTAACCATACTAAGTATATTGCCGTTTTTGGGCTACGCCCAAAACGACGCGCTGTTCACGCATTTTATGTACCATACCCACCTCTACAACCCAGCTACGGCGGGCAACGTGGATGGCATCAGTGTGGGTTTGTTGGCCCGCCAGCAATGGGTAGGGTTCGATGAGGCCCCATCGAGCCAGTTGCTCAATGCCTATGGCTACATCCCGAAACTTAGGGGTGGCGTAGGTTTGACGGTGGTGAACGACATATTGGGAAAACAACGCACTACCACCGTTCGCCTTGGCTATGCCTACCGCCAACGCTTGGGCGACAGGATGTACCTTTCCGCCGGATTGAACTTCGGTATTGCCAATAACTACGTGAAAGGCAGCGAGTTGCGCTACCAACAAACCGGCGACCAGAGCCAATACGTTACCGGCGACGGCCAGGTAAAGCCGGACATCGGGCTGGGCTTGGAGTTTACGGGCAAGGGCCTCACTTTGGGCGTGTCTTTCACCCACTTGCAGCAGTCCATCGGCAACTCCACGGTATGGAAAACCCCGCGCCACTACTACGCTTACGCCAAATATGATTGGGATGTGGCCGAGAAATGGCGCCTTAGCCCGGCGGTGTTCTTCCGTAGCGCGGGTTTCATCAGCCAGGTGGACCTGAACCTGAACGCCACTTGGAACAAACGCGTGGTGGTGGGTGCCAGCTACCGCACCACGGATGATATAGCGGCTTTGCTAGGTGTATATATTGTTAAGGATGTGCTGCTTAGCTATTCTTTCGACTTTGATTTTGGCGAAGTGCGCACCAACAACAGCGGCTCCCACGAGCTTACTTTGATTGCACGCTTCAAGGGCTTCCAAGAAAAAGTGCATGTGCAGAAAAGCCCGAGGTATTTCTAACTTTACCGCAATTTTGCGCTATTGCGACATATTTTTGAGATAATTTTGTGATAAAATGGCCCGTTTTGGGCCATTTTTTATGAGTGCTACATTTTTTTGAGGTATGAACATCCGTTTCCATTATAATGCCCCGGTGGTGCTCACTTTTTGCGTGGTGTGCGTGGTGGTTTTCGTGCTGAACGCCGTTTTCAACGGGGCCCTTACGCCATACGTAAGCATCAGTGGGCGTTTCGACTACCGCAGTTGGGTGGATTACCTCACCCTCTTCACCCATTGCCTCGGCCACGCCAGCATCGACCACCTTTTGGGCAACCTCACCCTGCTGTTGCTCATCGGC
Organism: uncultured Chitinophaga sp.; assembly: GCA_964476015.1. Classification (GTDB taxonomy): domain Bacteria; phylum Bacteroidota; class Bacteroidia; order Chitinophagales; family CAIOSU01; genus CAIOSU01. The sequence continues at coordinate 1,675 of CAYYZT010000249.1, read as the reverse complement.
CCCATACTGGAAGAAAAATACGGCTGGAAACAGATGCTGTGGATGATGGCCGCCACGGCCCTCATTACCTCGGTGCTCAACATCCTGCTCTTCAACGAAGGGCTTTGGGGTGCCAGCGGCATCGTGTTTATGCTGGTAATGCTCATCAGTTTCGTGAACGTACAGTCGGGCACCATCCCCGTTACGTTTATCCTGATACTGGTGCTGTTTGTGGGCCGGGAGCTGTACAACAGCTTCAGCGACGACAACATCTCGCAGTTCGCCCACATCGTTGGCGGCATCGCGGGCAGCCTGTTCGGGTTTGTGGGGAAGAGATAGATTTGGTCATGGTCGATGGTCCACAGTCCACGGTTACGGCGGGTGGCATATTCATGGTAGGCAGTCCATCTCCAACAACCTGTAACCCGTAACTCACAACCAATCACCAATAACCGCCCCAAAAATTTTTTTTTGAACCAGTTGCATTTAATTCGCCGTTATTTCATTAAATTTGCACTCCATTACATGGTGGTCGTAGCTCAGTCGGTTAGAGCGTCTGATTGTGGTTCAGAAGGTCGCCGGTTCGAACCCGGTCTTCCACCCAAAGAGAAGGGCAGTCCCGCTACAGCGAGATTGCCCTTTTTTATTGGTGTTGTGTTGAACTTTAGGCTCCTATGGAGCCGTAACACGATACGACGGTTGTTTCTACAGATGTCGGATCCCGATTGGACCGATACCCCAGCGGGGTGCAACATCTGTAACCTTTAACCTAAAATGCACATTCGCTCCGTAGGAGCGCAACATTCTTCAAACACGCTAATTTTGTGGGAACTGATTAGGGTAGTTGTGGGTTTTTAAACGAAATTGAACAAAAGTGTCGGTCCTCGGCGCATTTCACCGTCCAAGTCTTATATCTTGTGTCTTGTGTTTTGTGTCTTAACCTTTTAACTGTGAAAAAAGGAAAAGTTTTAGTGGCCATGAGTGGCGGTATAGACAGTACCGTGGCCGCCGTTATGCTGCACCGCGAAGGCTATGAGGTAATAGGCATCACCATGAAAACATGGGACTATGCCACATCGGGCGGCAGCAAAAAGGAAACCGGCTGCTGTAGCCTCGATAGCATCAACGATGCCCGCCAAGTAGCGGTGGAGGTGGGCTTTCCGCACTATATTATCGACATCCGCACCGAGTTTGGCGATTACGTTATCGACAACTTCGTGGAAGAGTACCTTGCCGGGCGCACCCCAAACCCGTGCGTGCTGTGCAATACCCACATTAAATGGGAGGCCCTGCTAAAGCGCGCCGATGCTATGGGCTGCGACTTTATAGCCACGGGCCATTATGCCCGTCTGCGCCAAGAAAACGGCCGCTACGTTATCAGCAAGGCCAAAGACCTCAGCAAAGACCAAAGCTACGTGCTGTGGGGCGTTACCCAACAGTGCCTTGCCCGCACCATTTTTCCGCTGGGCGAATATATGAAGACGGACATACGCCAAATGTGCTTCGACTGGGGCTATACCGAGCTATCGAAAAAGGCGGAGAGCTACGAGATTTGTTTTGTGCCCGACAACGATTACCGGGGTTTCCTTAAACGCCGCGTGCCTACCTTGCAAGAGGAGGTAAAGGGCGGCCTGTTTGTGGATGCGGCGGGCAACATCCTTGGCCAGCACGAGGGCTACCCGTTTTATACCATCGG
>CAYYZT010000248.1:0-5399 GCA_964476015.1 uncultured Chitinophaga sp. | reverse complement strand
GTTGCAGGGTGGCGGGCGTGCCCTGCATGTGCATCAATATATAAGGCACTTGCAGCTTGGCAACGGTTTCGTACATGGTCCCGTCCAACTTTCCCGCCGAAATATCGTTCACTATCGCCGCACCCGCTCCCACGGCTTCCTGCGCCACCTTTGCCCGAAAGGTATCCACGGAGATAACAGCCTGCGGAAACCGGCTGGCAATGGCCTCGATGGCGGGCACCACCCGTTGCAATTCCTCTTCCTCCCCTACTTCCGCGGCACCGGGTCGGGTGCTCACGCCGCCTACGTCCAGCACGTCCGCCCCGTCGTTTAACATCTTTTCACAGCTATGCAGCAAATCATCCGCTATCTTGTGCCTGCTATCGGCAAAAAACGAGTCGGGCGTAAGGTTGAGGATGCCCATTACACGGGGTGTGGATAAATCCAGCAACGTGCCGCGGCAGTTGATGGTCGTTTTACCCGAAATTGCTGTATTTTTATCGGTCATTTATGGAATGTATAGTGCCGGAAACCGCGATAAAATTACCAAATAACTTGGCAAACAAGACCCTCCAGCAATACGACCGTATCATTGCCGGGTGCAAGGATATCTATATGAAAAAGGTGAAGGACTATGGCACCTCGTGGCGCATGCTGCGGCCCCGCTCCCTTACCGACCAGATTTTTATCAAGGCCAAACGCATCCGCAACATTGAGGAACTGGGCACCAAAAAGATTGAGGAAGGCATCGATAGTGAGCTGATGGGCATCATCAACTACTCCCTTATTGCCTTGATACAGTTGCAGCTAAAGGATTACGTGGATATGGAGCTATCGGAAGCCGATAGCGAGAAGCTCTACGACGAGCAGGTGAACAACACCCGCACCCTGATGCTGCAAAAAAACCACGACTACGGCGAGGCTTGGCGCGACTTGCGGCTTACCTCGTTTACCGACCTGATACTGATGAAGCTGATGCGCCTGAAACAGATTGAGGACAACCAAGGCGTTACCCTCATTTCCGAAGGGCCGGAAGCTAACTACCAAGACATTATCAACTACGCCATTTTTGCATTGATTAAAATGAAAGAAGCATGACCGTTTATTCGCTTTTCGGCATTATAGCTGCCATAGCTTTGGTGGTAAACATCGTTCGCTACCTCATCAACAGGCCCGACAGGCTGTGGGTGGCCTATATACAGGATTTTGTGGGCACGTTTTTCATCTTCTCGGGCGTGGTAAAGGCCATCGACCCGCTGGGCACCGCCTACAAAATGATGGAGTACTTCGTGGAGTTCAAAATGCAGTTTTTGGAGCCTTTCACGGTGGCTTTCGCCGTGTTTATGATAGTGCTGGAAATTGTGCTGGGCTTTACTTTGATACTGAACTACGCCCGCAACCTCACGCTGTTTTTGTATGCCGGCATGATTGCCTTTTTCACCTTCCTTACTGGCTATACCTCCGTTACGGGCCATGTAACTGATTGCGGCTGTTTCGGCGATTTCCTGAAACTGGAGCCTAAGGTTTCCTTTACCAAAGACTTGATTTTGGGTGCTTTGGTTATCTTGCTTATCTGGCAACGCCGCCATATCAAGGGCCTGTTTTCGGGCTTTGCCGCCACGGCAGTGGTGGGTTTGGTTACGGTGGGCAGCCTGTTATTCAGCCTGTACAACTTTGTTTGGAACATCCCCGTGGTTGATTTTCGCCCCTATGCCATCGGCAAGAACATACCTGCCCAAATGACGGTGCCCGATTCGCTGAAAGAGCAAAAGGTATATTTCTTCACCTTGAAGAACAAGAATACGGGCGAGGTAAAAGAGTTTCCGCAAGACGGCCGCCCCAAGGAAGAAGACCCGGACAACAAGGTTTGGCAGTTTGTAGAGCGTAGGGACAGCATTACCCGCAAGGGACAAGACCCTAAAATCAACAACTTCCGCCTGGAAAGTGCCGAGGGGGACATCATGAACGACCAGATTTTGACCGACCCGAATTACGTGTTTTTCGTGGTGGCGTATAGCTTGGACAAATCTGACAAAGAAGCTTATAAAGACTTGAACGCCCTAGCAGCTGGCGCAGAAAAGGATGGTTATCAATTCTTTGTGGGCACCAGTGCCACCAAGGAGCAGATTGAGGCTTTCCGCCACGAGGTGCAGGCAGCCTATCCATTCTATACAGGCGACGGCACCTTCCTGAAAACCATCAACCGCGGCAATCCGGGCCTGATGATTATCAAGAACGGCACCGTGGTGGGCCAGTGGCACCACAAACACCTGCCCACCTACGAAGAGTTGAAAGCCAACACCCTCAAATAAGCCCAGTTGCTACAATACGTCATAAAAAAACTGCTGTACAGCCTGCTCATTTTGTGGGGGGTGGTTACCATTATCTTCCTGTTATTCAGCATTTTACCTAGCCCGGAGAGGATGCTCTCGGGCCAACGGACGGATGTTTCCAGTGCAGAGAACATCAAGAAACAGCTAGGTTTGGACAAGACACCGTTCCAACGGTACCTTATCTATATCAACAACCTGCTGCCCCTTACCGTACACGAGGATACTCCTGAAAAACAGCAGGAACTGGGCTATGCCAAACTAATTTCTTTCGGAGACAATGCGTTGGTTATCAAGGCCCCGTACTTGGGCCGCTCTTACCAGCGCAACACCCCGGTGAGCGAGATTTTGGCCCAAAAGATACCGCCCACCTTTATCTTGGCCATCACCTCCATTTTGCTGGCTTTGGTGATAGGCATACCCTTCGGGATACTGGCCTCGTTGTACCGAAACCGTTGGCCAGACGATGCCGTGGTGAGCCTTTCGGTGTTCGGCATCTCGCAGCCTTCCTATGTGGTGGCGTTGATACTGGCCTATATCCTTGCGGTTAAACTCAAGGAAATCACTGGATTGAGTGTTCGGGCACCGTTGTTCGATTATGAATATGGCCAGCAAATCATCCTTTGGGGAAACCTGATTATACCTACTATTGCCTTGGGAATCAGGCCAGTAGCTATTATTACTCAAATGACCCGTAGCTCGATGCTGGACGTAATGTCGTCCGACTACATCCGTACCGCCAAAGCCAAGGGGCTTTCATATTACAAAGTAATCACCAAACATACGCTGCGCAACGCTTTGAACCCCGTTTTAACCTCGGCTTCGGGATGGTTTGCGGGCCTTTTGGCGGGTTCGGTGCTGGTGGAAGACGTGGTGGACTTCAAAGGATTGGGCAGCGAGCTGATTTACAGCCTTACCAACCTCGATTTGCCCGTGGTAATGGGTATAGTACTCTTTATTGCAGTGGTTTACGTAATCGTAAATATCCTTACGGATATCGGTTATGCCGTGCTCGACCCTCGGGTGTCGTATAAGTAGAAAATGTCTCAAAATCGGTTTTTGCGACATTTTGAGACATTTTTTGAGGCATTTTTGAGCTATTTTACCGCAAATTGAGACATAATTGCGGTATTTTATCGTAAAAATACCGCACTTTGCGATAAACCGCCTTTCGTGGAAGCTTCCTCCAGACATATCTATCTCCTCGGCCCGATGGGCAGCGGAAAATCGCGCCTCGGGAAAGAGCTCGCCCCGAAAATCGGCTTCCCGTTTCTCGACTTGGATCGATTTATAGAACAAACCCACAATACCTCCATCCAAAACATTTTCGATACCCAAGGCGAGGATGCTTTCCGGGCCATCGAACGGGCTTGCCTTATCGAAATAGCGGCCCTCCCCCCGGCCGTAATAGCCCTTGGTGGCGGCACCCCCTGTTTCTTCGACAATATGGAGGTTGTTAAGGCTACTGGCTACTCCATCTACCTTCGCACCCCTGTTGCCCTATTGGCCCAGAGGCTTTCCAATGCCAAAACGGAACGGCCCCTGCTGGCTGGCAAAGACGAGACCGCAATCAGGGAGTTTCTGACACAACAGCTCTCCTACCGGGAGCGTTATTACGGACAAGCGGATACAGTGGTGGAGAACAACGGCAAACTCAAGGCTGCCGACTTGGTGAGGCTGCTGATAAATCCAACCACGGAACACACTGAAAAAGGCACGGAATAAAACCATCCCATGAAAAACAACAAGCTCCTTATTGCGGCCCTGGTGTTTTTCGTTCTGATAAACACTACGTATTTCTGGTATGGCAACCTCGGCATTTGGGCCATGCCCATCTTCCTCGTATTGGTAGCTTTCTATCTTGCCTTAGCGGGCGGTTTTTTATGGGTGTTGTACCAAGCCGCCCAAAGCCGTTTCCAGTGCAAAAAACAGCTAGCGGTACTGGGCTTTACTGCGGCAGTACTGGTGGCTACGTTCCTGTTCCCCAGAGGTATTATCGGTTTCGGCCAAATGGAAGGAAAGACCCTGCTAACCGCCAACGCCGAAGGAGCGGCCAACTGCCTGACGACATTTAAGCTTTTGGAAGGCCAACGGTTTATGGAAAGCAGCGTATGCTTTGGCACCAGCGAAGTGTGGGGCAGATATACCCAAAAGGGCGACACGTTGTTTTTCCACGACGTAAAACTTAGCCGCAGCAACGAGCCGTATTATCAATTTGCCGTGATTAAACTGGGCGTGGATAAAGGAGTTGTTATCAGCAACATACTTTATCGATACAAAGATGCCAATGATACCATGCCACGGATGCTTTGGATACGGGAAAACAACCTGAACTAGCCGCTTGGTTTAATCACGAAATACATACGGGTGCGTCTGGAGACGCCGTGTCCGTTTCATCCTCGTCTAAAAGACGAGGACGAGGTAAGAGAAGGGTTCTTCATAAGAGGACGAGGTAAGTCTCTTTTGAAGGCCTACTGTAATACCAAGCCACACAATCCCAACCCGTAACTCGTAACCCGCAACCCGTAACTTACTCCAAATACACTGCCTGTTCTTTACCTTCCAGCACCACTGCCACGTGCTCTTTGTGGGTGGTGCTAAGGCTGAGGCCCACGTAGGTACTGCTGATGGGGAAAAGCTTGTGCTCGCGGTCGACCAACACGGCTATCTCTATTTTCTTCGGCAGGCAATCGAACAAAGGCTTCATGGCATAGGCCAAGGTGCGGCCGGTGTTGGCCACATCGTCCACCAATATCACCACCTTGTTGTTAAGGCTTTTAATGTCGAAATCATACTTCATCTCGTCCTTGTTGGGCTTCTTTTTATTGAGCGAAAGCGAGTGGAGCTGTATATCGGTTTTGGAAATGGTGCGCAGAAAATCGGCCAACCGCTCGGCAAAAATATACCCGTTGTCGCGTATGCCGATTAAGTGCAGCTCCTTTTGCTCATAGTTTTCCTCCAGTATTTGGTAGGCAATACGGTTCACTTTCTGCTGGATGCTATCGGTATCGAGTATGATGGTTTGCATTGGGTTGATTGGTTATTGGTTATTGGTTATTGGTTATTGGTTATTGGTTATTGGTTATTGGT
>CAYYZT010000247.1:0-5451 GCA_964476015.1 uncultured Chitinophaga sp. | reverse complement strand
CGTAAAACGCGTGTTGTTGCTGCAAAAGGCTGTGGTAGAAGGCTCAGAGGCATTGATTGCGGCCTGTTCCCTGTGGGCCGATCTTGCCGAACACGGCACGGGCGAAGAGGCCGAAACGGCACACCTGCTATTGGAGTTGCTCACCCCCATCTGCAAAAGCTACCCTGCCGAAATGGGCATAACGGCCATCAGCAACGGGCTACAGGTGTTGGGCGGAGCGGGCTTTTGCGACGACTTCCCGCTACAGCAGCATTACCGCGACATGCGCATCAACCCCATTTACGAAGGTACCACGGCCATACAGGGTATGGACCTGCTCGGCCGCAAGGTGCCCATGAAGGGCGGACAGGCGGTAATGGCTTTTAATAGCGAAGTAAACAAAACCTTGGACCAAGCCAAGCAGATAGAGGTGCTGAAAGGCTATGCCGAGAAACTGGAAAAGACACAGGAAAAGCTGGCACAGGTAACGATGCACCTGATGAATTTCGCCCAAAAGGAAGACCCGGAAGTGTTCCTGCGCGATGCAACGCTCTATTTGGAATACTTCGGCCACTTCACAATCGGCTGGCTGTGGCTCAAGCAAGGTATCGTTTCGGCCAAGGCACTGGAAAAGGGCTTGCAGGGCGACGACAAGAATTTCCACCAGAGCAAACTGCACACGCTACGCTATTTCTTTGAATACGAGCTACCCAAAACCAAGGGCCTGCACGAGCGGCTGGTAAGCGCGGATAGGTTGACATTGGAGGTGTTGCCGGAAGAGATTGTGTAAGCCCTCACCCCAACCCTCTCCCAAGGAAAAAGGGGCTTGGTTTGTAGGCATTAAAAAGCGTGATTATGAGCTGCGTGATTTGTAGGAGCGGCATTACCGTAGAAGGCACCAAGAGTTTTATGTTGGAGCAAGGCGATTCCATTGTAATCGTGAAAGGCGTACCAGCTCAAATCTGCAACCAATGCGGAGAGGCATATTTCGATGCTAAAACAACCAAAGCTCTATATGCCCAAGCACAGGTTTCTTTTAAAAATGGGGCCGAACTGGAAGTGATTAAGTTAGGCAACTTGGCAGCATAGTTAAGTTAATGATTATGGATTGTGTCATGGTGAGCGGAGTCGAACCATGGCGGCATGATGTTGGGGCATGACCATAAATCATACCTCCATTTTTAAATGGAGGCAATTGATAACAGTGGATATGTAAAAACAGCTTAGATACAAAGCGGAACAATTCGCCGCCCTACATAATGGAAATATCAATTGCCACTAGTTTTACCTAGTGGATAACAGAAAGCCCCAGAATATGACTCTGCACGAAGCTATTGAAAAACTTTTACTGCAAACTGGCCGTCAAATGACTATTACAGAAATAGCCAAAGCATTAAATGAAAATGAATGGTATCGGAAGAAAGACGGTTCTGAAATAGAATCATCCCAAATTCATTTAAGAACTAGGAAGTATTCCCGTCTTTTTAACCGTAATGGAAATAATGTTACTCTAATCGGTTCGCAAATACAAGGTACAAAACTTACTAAGGTGACCAAAGCCGTTGTTGTTTCCAAACCATTAAAAGATAATATAGCAAATGCTAAAACTTCTTTTGAACCAATATCCAATAGCGAAACTTCAATTCTTATACTCGGAACCATGCCTGGCGATGCATCACTAGTGCTTGGTGAATATTATGGACATTCGAGGAATAGGTTTTGGAAAGTTATCTCTTCCATCACGGATAATGAATTACCTCATACTTATGCAGAAAAGAAAGCACTTTTATTAAAATTAGGTATAGCAGTTTGGGATGTAGCAAAAAAAGCAAATAGAGTTGGAAGCTTGGATAGTGAGATTAAAGATGAAGAGCCAAATGATATTGAACAATTTATAATTGAACATAAAAATTTAAAAACTATCGGCTTCAACGGAAAAAAGTCCGAGACACTTTATAATAAATATTTCAGTCAAAAATCAGGATATAATTATGTTTCCTTACCAAGTACAAGCCCCGCTCATACTAGTATGAGTTTTGAAATACTTTGTACAAAATGGAAACAAATATTAAACGCAGAATAGAATCTAGTTTATACCAAAAAACATTTTCGGATATAGTTCTATTCTATACAGTTTCGCTCTATCAAAGCTTATTAATGAAACTATTGCTCTTCCTTTCCCTCCTCCTCTCTCCCACCCTTTGGGCACAGGATAGCTATTTGTATATCGGCACCTACACCACGTTTACGGATGGTACGCCCACCGGCAGCGAGGGCATATACATGTATAAGTTCAACCACCTTACGGGCAAGTTGGATTCTATCGGCAGCACGGCGGGCGTGGTGGAAAGCCCTTCGTTTTTGGCCGTGTCGCCGCACCACTTATACCTATATTGCGGCAGCGATACCCGCACGCCCGGAGAGGGTAGCGTGAGTGCTTTCGACATCAACAAATCCAACGGAAAGCTCACTTTTATCAACAAACAACCCAGTGGTGGCGACAACCCTATTTATGTGGAAGTAACCCCAAACAACGACATGTTGCTGGTAGCGAACTACGCAGGGGGCAATTTCGGCATGTTCAAGATCGTCTCAAACGGCAGCATAGGCCACCAAGTAGACCTAAAGCAACTGGAAGGCCAAGGCACCAACCCCGACAGGCAGGAACAGCCCCACCCGCACACCATAACCGTAGTACCCGGCGCGCCCGTTATTTTAGTAACCGATTTGGGCACCGACAGGGTTTTAACCTACAATTACTTTAGCAAAAGCGGCCTGTTGATAAGGGAAACCATGGACACTACAAGCGGGAACATACTAGCCGGTAGCGGCCCGCGCCATGCAGCCTTCCATCCCAACGGCAAATACATTTATCTTGTAGAGGAAATGGGCGGCACGGTGGCCATTATATCGTTTATTGATGGCAAGATGAAATTGGTAAAGCGGCTGCCCTTGCATGAGCCACAGGCCACAGGCCCCTTCGCCAGTGCGGACATCCACCTTTCCAAAGACGGCAAGTTTCTATATGCCTCCAACCGTGGGCAAGAGAACAACATCGTCATTTTCAAGGTAAACGGCAAAAACGGCAATCTTACGCTGGTAGGCTACCAATCAACGCTAGGCACCACGCCCCGCAATTTCACCATCGACCCTACGGGAAATTTCCTGCTGGTGGCCAACCAAACGTCGGGCAGTGTGGTGGTGTTCCGCATCGACCATAAAACGGGCCTGCTAACTCCAACGGGCGAAAGCATAAACGTGCCCCAGCCCACTTGCCTAAAAATGATTTGGAAATGAAATGGCTGCTTACCCTGCTATTACTATCGTCCATTAATTCCATCCACGGCCAAACATGGGTGGATACCCTCGACCTATATGCCCGAACCGAGTATCGGCCTGCGCATAAATATAAATGGACGTGGGTAAACGCCGCCCTGTTGAGCGTAATGGTTAACCGCTACGACCGTGGCCCTGAAAAAGACAAAGCCGCCTACCTAGCCTATGTAAAAACCGCCATGGACCACACTTACAACCGCGCCCGTGGCAAAACGCCCAACGGTGTGGCTTCGGGACTGGGAATGGCGTTTCTATATCGTGTTACCAAAGAGGAAAAGTACCTTAAAAAGAGCTTGAAAATTTACGATGATTACCTAAAAATAAAGCGCACGCCCAATGGCGGAGTCTCCCATTTGCGGCTGTTTTATGAGTTGTGGGACGATACCGTGTTTATGATTGGCGAATATCTGATGCAAATGTATCTGGCCACTGGCGAGGAGAAATACTTGGATGAGTTTATGAGCCAGTTTCGCATACACAGGGAGCAGTTGAGAGACACTACTACCAACCTTTGGGTACACGGCTGGGATGCCGACAGCAAGGCCCATGTAACCTTTTGCAGCCAAAACAAATGGCAGAACTACCCCGACCGCCGCAGCAAGGAGTTTTGGGGCCGTGGCAACGGCTGGATTGTGGTAACGCTAAGCGATGCCCTGCAAAACATACCGAAAGACCATAAATACTGGCCCGAATTTGCGGGCTATCTAAAGGAAATGGTAGAGGTATTGCCCCCTCTGCAAGATACCGTCACTGGCCATTGGTACCAACTGCCCATGCGTAAAGGCGAGGCGGGCAACTATTTGGAAAGCTCTTGCACGGCCATGTTTGCCTATGGCATACTTACCGCGCAAAAGCTGGGCGTGGTAACGGGCGCTGAATATACCCAAGCTATCGACAGGGCCTATAAAGGTTTGCCCGAACACAGCCTAGTGCCCGTAAGTGGCGGCTACCTTACCACCCAAAACGTGTGCAAGGGCACCTGCATTGGCGACAGCAAATACTACTATGCCCGCAAAGTGCAGCAAGGCAAGCCGTATGCGGTGGGCATGTTTATGCAGTTTGGGTGGGCGTATGAGGGGCGGTAAAAATATTTATTTATTTTTACGTATATATTAAAACAAATATAAGTTGATGAACAAAGAAGAATATTTCGCCAAAAGCCACAGCCAAAAGCTTCCCCTAAGATGTCCCATTTTAAATTATTGCATGAGGCGTGCTTATACTATATATTTCTCATCATATCGTGATTTGAAAGGAAATATCGTAACAATATTAAAAAGCCATGGTGAATTGCCGGACGATTTTGATGTTAAGAAAATTGATGTCCAAGGCGAATCACCTGAATGGATAGGCGGAAGTAACAATTATTTTTTTTCCGGTTTCTGCCCTGAGGTGAACTTATTTGAAGGTGGACACGCATTGTTAAAAACTAGAGTTTCCGCTACATCAGCAAGCTATGACAAGGATTGGAGACATAACCAATTTAGGACTAACGAGTGTGGCCATTTTTCAGAATGCCCAGAGTATAATGTACAAAAGATAATACGAGCTACTAAGAGCTCCCCTAAAAAACGACGGAAGATACCTCTCGCTTTACGGTTTTTAATTCTAGATAGAGACAAATCTACCTGCAAAATTTGCGGAGCAAAAGCGGAAGATGGTGTTAAACTAGAAGTCGATCATATAACTCCACTTGCGTTAGGAGGTAAAGATAGCCTAGATAATCTGCGAACTTTGTGCGGAGATTGTAATCGGGGAAAAGCCGATAAAATTCTTTAGGCTCTAGACTAGTTTAATCAAATTTAGCCATTATCGTTAAGGATGTTGTAATGTGGTAAACGCGGCTATGCCTTTTTGTGCCTTGCCGTGCGTTTTCCATATTTCAACATCCCCGTTAGCTCGGCGACAAGCTCCGCGTTCGTCTTCTTCCACCTCCACTCGCATTCCTTCAGGTGCAGGTGGAACTTGGGCTTCACGCCGTTGAACTTCGCCAGCGTGCGCTTGGTGAAGCTCCAGAACGATTCTATCCCGTTGATGTGCGTGCCCTTCCCGTCGGAGAAGTGCCTGCTCTTGTCTATGCGCAGGTGTTTGTCGTACCCGATGTCCACCAGCCCGCTGTAGCCCCGCCACCCATCG
>CAYYZT010000246.1:2245-5483 GCA_964476015.1 uncultured Chitinophaga sp. | reverse complement strand
GCGACGATGGCGACGAAACCTCCAAATTCAATGGCTATGTGTTCACTTTTAGGGCCGATGGCACTTTGAGGGCCAGCTACAACGGCACTTTTGAAGATGGCACTTGGAGGGTAGGCACCGACGATGGCCGAACCGAGCTGCGTATCAGCTTCAACAGCAGCAACGATGCCCTGGAAGAATTGGATGACGAGGACTGGCACGTTACCGAAATCACTGCCCGCCGCATCCGCGCCCAAGATTTGGGCAATGGTGGTAGGGATGACGACGAGTTTATCGTGTTCGAGAAGCTATAAGCCTTATTAATGCCTTTTTTGCAAGGATACATAACCCAGTGTTGTGTATCCTTGTTTTTTAAGCTCAATCGTTCTTTTGCAGCTTTTGCCAGTTTTGGTTGTTCAGGTTATCGTCTTGGTTGGGGTTGTAATCGTTTTGGTTGGTGCTGATGTATTGGCCGTCACTACTTATCCAGTAATTGTTGTAGTGTATGCTGGTTTTGTACTGCTGCCCGCTGCTACTGTAGGAGTTGTCCTCCTCTCGGATGCCATCAATGGTTTTTTGGTGCTGGCGGTCGCTGGAAGCGTTATTCTGTTCCCAATTGCTCATAACGGACTCGTTGATGCTGTTGCTGCGGTTCACAAAATCGCGCTGCTGCTTCTCGAAGTTGGCTTGGTTCTGCGCCATGCGTTGGTTGTGCGCGGCCCAGCTCTGCCCAGCCTTGCGGGCTTCTTCTTGGTTATATTCCATTATCGGCTCCAGGGCATAGCGGGTATTGGCCATACTGAAAATATATTGCTTCTTCGCCTTGTCGAAATGGCCCTTGTCGGCTTTCAGCACCGATGAGTAATACGACCAAGTTTGCAATAAATCCGTATTGCTTACCTGCGCATGTGTAATCATAAAGGCAGGCTCCCCGTTCGCGTTTTCCCATTCGCTGCCGATGGCCACAACCTGCATCTTCATGGGCACGGCTTTATAGAGCTGGTCGTTGTACCATTTGTCCACCTTGGCTACCTCCGGCACCTCGTACCAACGCTTAAAGGTCCAGCCTTGGTTGCGCAGTTCTGGCACGAAATGTTGCTTTACCAACTGCTCCGCGCCGGGCCAAGGTATTACTTGTTGGCCGCTTTGTGTATAAAGCTGCTGGTAATAAGGGTCGTTGGTGTATATATAGCTCTTAAACGGCTGGTCCATGATTTTAACGCCGTTCGGCCCGGTAATGCCCGGCTCACCCTGTTTTATCATGGTTTTAATGTTCCAGTCCGGCGGATAGGGCGCTTCAGCTATCACCCGGCCTTTATTGTCTTTAAAAGCTATCATTTCCAGCTTCTGCCAGTTGTTGGAAGGCTTTTTCTTTTGGTTGGAAGCGGTGCTCGCCCCGTTGTTTCCTTCTTCGTGCGTGGCTACGGTGCCATCGGCGTTTACGGTAGTTTCGCTGGCAGTATCGGTGGCACTATCGCCGCAACCGGCGGCAAGGGCCAAAACCAAGAACAAATACAGGTATCGCATATCGAGCGGATTTGTGGGCTGTTATAGTATTTCCCTAAAATAAGAATTTTGAAGCGGACAAGGATATTGAAGCGGTTTATATGCGATAAAGAACGTTCATCAGCCCATAAATCAGCAACTTTGCCCTATAGAGGCTATTTTTGCGCCACTCCAAAGCCACACCCATGCGTTATAAACTAAGCGAACAGTATCCTAAAAAACGGGCCTTTATTACCGGTGCAGGCTCTGGCTTGGGCAGGGCGATGGCCTTGGCACTGGCCACCGATGGGTGGAAACTGGGCCTGGCTGACATCAGGCAAGACCGCCTGGAGGAAGTGTGCTCGCAGGTGGAAGAGTTGGGCGGACAAGCTTTCCCTTTTAAGCTGGACGTAAGCGACCGAAACAATTATGCACGTGTGGCCAAGGAAATGGGCCATGTGGGCGTTGATTTGCTGATAAACAATGCAGGGGTGGGCGATGGCGGCCTGTTTAAAGAGTATAGCCTCGATAATTGGGAATGGATAGTGGGCATCAACCAAATGGGGGCCATCTACGGCACCCACTATTTTTTGCCGGGCATCATCAGCCAAGGCGGCGGGCACATCATCAACATTGCCAGTGCTGCGGCATTTGGCAATGCACCGATGATGACGGCCTACACTGCCACCAAAGCGGCAGTGCTCTCCTTAAGCGAAACATTGTACGTGGAGCTTAAGCCCGACAACGTTAAAGTATCGGTGGCCTTGCCGCTCTTCTTCAAAACCAACCTGATGGACCAATGCCGAGGGGGTGAAGACGTGAAGCACTTGACCAACCTGCTAATGGAAACCGCCCAACTGGAACCTGCCGAAGTAGCGCATACCATCCTTACCGAAGCGGGTAAAGGAACATTTAGGATATACGTGCCTTGGAAATCGAGGGCGGTGCATTGGTTCAGCCGCATGTTCCCCAACCTGTTTTTGAGGATAAAGCTGCGCATGGCAACCAAACAGGAAAAGCTTAGAGCCGATTTGGAGCGGAAATATGCGTTGATGCTAGACACAAGACGTAAGACACAAGACACAAGATGAATTGGTACGAGATGCGCTCCTTATTTGTGTAACTACACAACTCGTAACCCGTAACTCGCAACTACTTTTTAGCCAATGCCTTAATCTTGTCTTCCAGAATATACTCGTCCCCCTCTTTATAGCCGGTGTGAGAGTGTACGATGGTGCCGTTTTTATCCAACAACAAAGTGTAGGGTGGTGCTTGAAAATTGAGGGCGCGCTTGAGGTCTTGGTTGGCATCCAGCAGAATAGTATAGCTCCATGAGCGGCCATCCACATACGTTTTCACCTTGGCCGTGTTACGGCTGTCGTCAATGGAAATGGCGATGATGTGTACGTTGTATTCCTTCTTCCAATCAGGGTATAGCTCGGCAATGTTGTTCAGTTCCAGTTTGCAGGGGCCGCACCAGGTAGCCCAGAAGTTGATAACGGTAATGCGCCCCGTGCCGATGGCATCGGCCACCTTTATTTTTTTGCCGTCGATGGTGCTCACCTCCACGTTGGGTACCTGCTTATCGGTAAACAACGCCTTTACCTGCGCCACGGCAAGGCCCGTGCCCAGTACGGCTATCAACAACAAAAAAGAAATGCGTTTCATATACGGTTGGTTTGTGCCTGATTGTCAAAAGTTAAGCCAATTTTCAGAAGTTGCTTAATAATTCCGAATTTAGCCTAGCACGATTACTTAAAGTTACTCATTAATT
>CAYYZT010000246.1:0-2235 GCA_964476015.1 uncultured Chitinophaga sp. | reverse complement strand
CCGCCTACCATTTTCGGTCGTTTGTCGTTCCGCTGCTGGTGTCCATGGTTTCCGGCGCAAGGGCACAGGGCGATTTCTTTGGGGGCATACAGGCCAATACGGATTTCTTTATCCGCGATACGGCCATCGGCGCATCCAACACGCCGCATTACGACAACCTGAAATCGGGCAGCAATATTTGGTTCGACCTAAACTACGCCAACAACCCGCTGCAACTGGATGCGGGCATAAGGCTCGATTTCTTTCTCAACAGCAACCTGCACAACCCCGGCACGCCCTATACGGCCTTGGGTTTGGGCCGAATCTATGTTCGCAAAAGATTCAAGGACTTGGAAATAATGGGCGGCCACTTTTACGACCAAATAGGCACGGGCATTATCTTCAGGGCTTACGAGGATAGATTTTTGGGCATCGACAATGCCATTTTGGGCGGGCACATAAAGTATAATTTGTTTGACAAGGTAGATATTAAAGCCTTTGCGGGCGTACAAAAGAACCGCTTGAAATTGTACAACCCTATTGTCCAAGGGCTTGCCTTGGATTCGGAAGTAAAATTCGGCGAAAAGGTACAACTATTGCCCGGCGCGGGCGTGGTGAACCGCGTAATGGACCAAACCAGTATGGACTATGTAGTAGGTGCCATAGAAAGCTACGATACCAGCCAACGCTTTGTGCCCAAATACAATGCCTTCGCCTTTAGTGTTTACAATACTTTGAACGTGGGCCCGGTGAGCTGGTATATAGAAGGGGCATACAAAACCCGTGAGGCCATCCCCAACTTTGTGGGCCAGTTGATTGATAAGCCAGGCAACGTGTTGTTCACCACGCTTACATACTCTACCAAGGGATTCGGCATTACGGGGCAGTTTAAGCGCACGGAGCATTTTGTGTTCCGCACCAGCCCGAACGAGATTTTGCTGAACGGCATGGTGAGCTACATACCGCCCACGGCAAGGCAAAACTCGCTGCGGCTGCTGAGCCGCTACAACGCCGCCAGCCAAGAATTGGAGGAAATGAGCTATAGCGGCGATATTACCCTTACCCCCAAGGAAGGCCATATCGTAAACCTCAACTACTCCGAAATACGCGATTTCGATAACGAACTGCTGTTTCGCGAGGCGTATGGCGATTGGGAGTGGCGCATCAACAAGAAATTCAGGCTGGAACTGGGTTTCCAATACCTCATCTACAACCAGTTGTTTTACGAGGGCGAGAGCTATAACGGCATGAGCAGCATTACGGCCTACACCCCCTTTGCCGAACTGGTTTGGAAGCTGAACCGCAAGCACTCCCTACGTTTCGAGGTGCAGCAGCAAACCAACAATGGCGACTATGGTAGCTGGATTTACGGCTTGGTGGAATACTCCATCGCGCCTTGGTTTTCCATTGCCGTGAGCGATATGTACAACTACAACCCGAACGAGGGCCGTGTAAGCAAAGACCTGCACTATTACTCGGCCTTAGCGGCGTTTAGCAAGGACCAGTTCCGCTTTTCGGCGGGCTTTGTGCGGCAAGTGGCCGGGGTGGTTTGCACGGGCGGCATCTGCCGCTATGAACCGGCCTTCAACGGCGTTCGTTTAACCTTGAACACGACTTTTTAGATGGATAAATCTATTCAAACACAAGGGGCACTAAGAAAAGGCACAAAGGTCACAAGGCTAGCGTTCTTGGTGAAACCCTTTGTGGGCTTAGTGTTTAAGCTCGCCATGCTAGTATTGGTTATAGGCGTTTCTTCTTGTGAGGAAATAGGCCCCAATATTGACCTCGGCGGCCCCGGCCGCGATGCAAGCTTGGTGGATACTACCTACGTAGCCACTACCATCGAGGTACCCCAAACCAAGAAGATACTACTGGAAGACTTTACGGGCGTTCGATGCAAAAATTGCCCTCTTGGGGCTGCCCAAGCCAGTAGCTTGTTGGCCGCTTATCCTGACAGGCTGGTGGTTATAGCCCAGCACAGCAGGTTTTTGGCCACCCCCTACGATGGCGACCAAGATTTGCGAACCGCCTTCTCCCAAGACATAGAAACCATGCTGGCACCCGTTTTGGGCAAGCCTAGTGCTGCTATTGACAGGCGCATTTTCCCCGGGGAGAGTGCCATATTGCAGCCCAACATAAACAAATGGGCCAACTTGGTATCGCAGCAAATGAACGCCACCACGCCCGTAAACATTTCTCTATCAACTACTTGGAATGGCACCACGCCGACGATCAGCTGGAACAACACATGGACGC
>CAYYZT010000245.1:0-5503 GCA_964476015.1 uncultured Chitinophaga sp. | reverse complement strand
TGGTGCCGTCGTTGCCCGCGCAACTGGCGGGCGTGGCGGCACCATAACCGTTACGGTGGATGCCACATCCGGCACGGCACCGTTCGAGTATAGCTTGAACGGCGCGCCGTTCGGCAGCAGCAGCACCTTTAACATAGGCGGCGGCAATCACAGCGTGGAAGCGAGGGATGCCAACGGCTGTAATATTACGCTGCCCGTTATCGTTACCGAAGCCAACAACACCATAGTATTGAGCCTTACCGAAACCGACCCTACCTGCCCCGGCAGTGCGGACGGAACCGTAACGGCCAACATATCGGGCGGCAGCGCGCCGTTGGCCATCTCTTGGAACAACGGTAGCACGGGAGCCACGCTTACCGGCCTCACAGCCGGAACGTACAGCATTACCGTAACGGACCAAACCAACTGCTCTTCCTTCGCCACTACCACGATAGAAGACCCGCTGCCGCTGTTTACCAACTTGGGCAACGATGTGGACCTTTGCGACGGGCAGGATATTCTGTTGGATGCCGGATTGGCGGACATCTACCTGTGGTCGACAGGCGAAACCACACAAACCATAACGGCTGCCGTGAGCGGCACGTACAGCGTTACCATTACCAATGCTGGCGGTTGTACGGCTACCGATGAGTTGGTGGTGGATGTGGCCATGCCGATTGTGGTGGATGCCGGGGAAGATACTACCATTGTGCGGTACGAGAGCATCATCACGCTCAACGGCTCGGTGAGCGGTGTTATGGGTGGGTCGCTTACTTGGACACCTGACCGCTACCTGAGCTGCGACGACTGCGAAAGCCCGAGCTTGTCGCCCGATAGCACCACGTTGTATGTGCTCACCTATACCAACTCCTTGGGTTGTACGATGAGCGACAGTGTATTGATAACGGTGGAGCCGGGCGAATACTTTGCCATTGTGCCGAACGCCTTTAGCCCGAACGGCGACGGGGCGAACGATATACTATATATCTATCATAAAGGTGTGAAACGTTTGGTTTTCCAAATACACAACCGTTGGGGAGAGAAAGTATTTGAAACGGATGATAAAAATGCCGGATGGAACGGTACGCTTAAAGGCGTATTGGCACAGGACGGAATATACGTATGGGATATGTACGTGGAATTTTATAATGTAAAAATCCCTGCGCAACGCTCCAAAGGCAGTGTTTTATTATTAAAATAGATTAATTTAACCGCCCCAATGACCTGACCCCCTGAATACAGAGTAAAACAATTAACACACAACACGCTTAAAAACCTTAACTAACCAACCAGAATCACGAGACCAGGTTATGAGAATGGCCCATTATTATCGAAGAGGCTTTACCGCTCTGGTATTGCCGCTGCTACTGTTATGCGCTTTTGCGGTGCAGGCACAGCAAACCACCTACCGCATTAATTATGATATTGCCCTGTTCGACATGCCCGCGGGTATTGTGCAGGCACCTTCGGGCAATTTCGTTTTTGGGGGAACCAATACCAGCTTCATCCCAATTTCGGGCACCATTACCGAGGTTAACAACATCGGTACCGTAGTTTGGACGAAGCGTTACAACGCCCTTTCGTTGGCCACCGATTTTCAGGATATACGTGCCGTATCGGGCGGAGGTTACATCGTAACGGGTTCCAACGGTTCCGATTTGATGCTTTTGCGCGTAGATGCTGCCGGCAACGTTAACTGGGCCAACATTTACCACATACCCAGCACCAGCAGTTACGGCAACCGCGTATTGCCCACTTCGGATGGCGGTTTCGTGGTGGCTGGCGGCATAAAAGGTGCCGACCCCGACGGGGCGGGCCCTTTCGTTAGGCAAGACTCCACCAATATGTATTGCGTAAAGGTGGATGCCAACGGAAACCTGCAATGGGGCAACGTGTTCTTCGTAAGTTCCGCTTCTATTGACGACCATTTTCTAAATGACGTGGCCGAGGTATCGGACGGTTATATCTTCACGGGTTCGGTTTCCGAAAGTGCCAACGATGGCCCCAAGGATGCCGTGCTTATCAAAACCAACACTTCGGGCGTTCGCCAGTGGTCTTACCGCTACGGGGCTGCGGGCAACAGCCAAACGGGTTCGGCCATCAAGCGCATCAGCGGTACGGAGGTATTGGTTGCGGGGGAAGACAACAGCAGGGCGTATTACCTAAGGGTGAATTCATCGGGTGTGATCCAGTCGGGCAACCGCTATTCTTTCGGCTTGCTCAATACAGGTTTTGGTACCGATATCGTGCTCACCAACGACGGCAACTATGCCATGTTCGGCACTTATATAGGCTTTGGCTTGCCCCCGGTGTTTTCTTCTTTTCTGGCGAAAATCAACCCGGCCAACGGTAACTTGATTTTCCAGAAGTATTATTCTCCTACCAGTAGTTCTTTCTTGAGTCTTTCGTTAATGCCTGAGGGCATACAAGCAGCCGACAGTTCTTATGTACTGATTTCGATGGCATTGGGAAGCAGCACAATAAGCTACGATTATGAGCTGATCAAGGCCGATAAAAACGGCCTGCTGAACAATACCAACTGCCCCGAGGCCAACCTGAGTATGAGCCGCTCTAGTTATACGCCTGCTTTCAGTAGCTCCGATCCGTTGGTGATTACAAACGTTACCACGGGCGGGCTCACTATGGTTGTTACCACGCCCAGCACCACTTCCAGCATAGCCTGCCGCACCATTGCTTGCGTAAGGCCACCTGCGGCCACTGCGGCAAACACCAACAACAACAACTTCTGCCCCGGCGGCTCTGCCCAGATAACCGCTACCGGCACGGGTACCAACGTGAGCTATAATGTATATACGGTGGCATCCGGCGGCACTTCCATCGGCACCACGCCGCTCACTGTTAGCCCAACCGTTACCACCACTTACCATATTGAAACGGAAGACAACAGCAACCCCGGCTGCGTGAGCATCACCCGTACCGCTGTTACCGTTACCGTGTTGCCCGCCACTCCGGCACAACCAGGCATCATCAGCGGGGCCAACCCTGCGTGCCCTGGCAACCAAACCTACACCATAGGAGCCGTTACCAACGCCACCAGCTACAACTGGAGCGTGAGCGGTGGCGGCACCATTACGGGCAGTGGCACATCGGCCACCGTAAACTGGACCACCGCCGGCAGTTGGACCATAAGCGTAACGGCTACCAACAGTTGCGGCACCAGCACAGTGCGCACCCTTGCAGTAACCGTGAGCAACCCTGCCCCGGCACAGCCTGGCACCATTACCGGCGACATCAACCCATGCCCCGGTAGCGAGGGCTATAGCATAGCTGCGGTAGCCAACGCTACCAGCTATACTTGGAGCGTGAGTGGCGGCGGCACCATTACGGGCAGCGGCACCACCGCCACCGTAAACTGGACCACCAGCGGCGGCCCGTACACCATTAGCGTAACGGCCACTAACTCTTGCGGTACCAGCACGGCCCGCACGCTGCAAGTAAACGTGCAGCCCGGTGCGCCTACCACCATCGGTGCCATCAGCGGCCCTGCGAGTGCTTGTGTGGGCAGCAATGCTTACAGCGTGCCAGCAGTAGCCGGAGCCACCACCTATACGTGGAGCGTTAGCGGCGGCGGCACCATCACGGGCAACGGCAACAACAACGTCAACATCAACTGGACCACACCGGGCAGCTACACCGTTTCTGTTATCGCATCCAACGGCTGCGGTGGCGTAACCGCCACGCCCATCAACGTAACCGTGGTGGGCGCGCCGCCTGCCACGCCGGGCCCCATTACGGGCACCAACAACGCTTGTACGGGCAACCAAACCTATACCATACCTGCCGTGCCCAATGCGGCTAGCTATACTTGGGGCATCAGCGGTGGCGGCACCGTGGTTTCGGGCGCGGGAAGCACCAGCTTTACCGTAAACTGGACCACTGCCGGAACGCACAACGTATCGGTAACGGCTACCAACGCCTGCGGAACCAGCAGCGCGGCCACCATACAGGTAACGGTGAACACCACCGTGCCACCCGTTACAGGGGCCATCACGGGCCAAACCAGCGTGTGCGCGGGTAGCCAAACGTATAACGTAGGTGCCGTAGCAGGTGCCACGGGCTACACTTGGGCCGTGAGCGGCGGCGGCACCATTACGGGCAGCGGCACATCGGCCACCGTAAACTGGACCACCCCAGGCGGCCCTTACACCGTATCGGTTACGGCCACCAACGCTTGCGGCAATGCCTCGGCGGCCTCTACGCTGGATGTAACGGTATTGCCAGCCAGTCCATTGGCCCCGGCCAACATCACGGGCAACACGCCGGTATGTTTCGGCACGGAAAGCTATACCGCGGCCGCAGTTGCGGGTGCTAGCAGCTACACTTGGAGCGTGAACGGCGGCGGCACCATCGCCAGCGGCCAAAACACGGCTACCGTGGGCATCAACTGGACCACCGCCGGTACTTGGACCGTTAGCGTAACGGCCACCAGCATTTGCGGCACCAGCCAACCTACCACCTACACCGTGGAGGTATTGCCTGCCAACCCGCCCACGCCGGGCACCATCAGCGGCAATAGCCCTGCTTGTCCCGGTACCGAGGCTTACAGCATAGCAGCCGTAGCGGGAGCCACCAGCTACACTTGGAGCGTTAGCGGCGGCGGCACCATCAGCGGTGGCCAAACTACTGCCAACGTAAGCATCGACTGGGCTACCCCTGGTACTTGGACGGTGAGCGTAACGGCCACCAACCAGTGCGGCAGCAGCCAGCCTGCCACCCGCACCGTAACCGTATTGCCATCCAACCCCGGCAACGCGGGCACCATCATGGGCAACATCAACGCTTGCCCTGCTACTTCTGAAACCTATACCATACCTGCCCTTCCCGATGCCAGTGGCTACACTTGGACGGTGAGCGGCGGCGGCACCATTACGGGCAGCGGCACCAGTGCCACCGTAAACTGGACCGCCACGGGCGGCCCGTACACCATTACCGTAGTACCTTTTAACCAATGCGGAAACGGCGGTGCATCCACGCTCGACGTAACCGTATTGCCAGCTACCCCGCCAGCCCCGGCCAACATAACGGGCAACACCCCGGTATGCTTTGGCGCACAAACCTATACCGCCGATGCGGTGGCGGGTGCCACGGGCTATACTTGGAGCGTTAACGGCGGCGGCACTATCGGTACCAACGGCAACCAATCGGTAAGCATCAACTGGACGACCGAAGGCACTTGGACGGTATCCGTTACCGCCCAAAACCAATGCGGTAGCAGCATCCCTGCCGTACCGGGCGCTACGGGCTATACTTGGACGGTAGGCGCGGGCGGCACCATCGTTAGCGGCCAAAACACTACCAGCATCGACGTGGACTGGGCCTCGGTTTCGGGCACGTACAACGTGAGCGTGGTGGCCAACAACCAGTGCGGCAACAGCCAGGCCAGCACCATACAGGTTACCATTACCCCCGGCCCGCCAACTGGCACGGGTACCATAGCTGGGCCCATCAGCCCATGCCCCGGTTACGCAGCTCACCGTATAGGTTTGGGCACCGGGGCATGGGC
>CAYYZT010000244.1:0-5526 GCA_964476015.1 uncultured Chitinophaga sp. | reverse complement strand
GTTGGGTGTAAGCAAAGATTCGGAAGCTCTTCATAAAAAATTTATTGATAAATACGATTTAAACTTTCCTCTCCTTGCCGATATGGACGGTAAAGCTTGCGAAGCTTACGGTGTTTGGAAAGAGAAATCCCTGTATGGGAAAAAGTATATGGGAATCGAAAGAACGACTTTCATTATCGGACCTGACCAAAAAATTAAAAAAATTTATCCCAAAGTGAAAGTTAAAGGTCACGTGGACGAAATTTTAGAAGATCTTAAAGGTATTTGATGGGAATTCGACTTGCTGCCATTGATGTGGGATCCAATGCAGTTCGTTTCGAACTGGGCGAACTTATTGATAAAAAACAAATCTAAATCTGAAAATTTTGAAGCTTCTTTTCTAGCATAAGAGCCTGTTACATATATGCAATAATCTAGCTGGGATTGAATTTCTTCTATTTTCCCTACTTCATCATTAAGTTTTCCCAAGATTTCACCACTAAACAATTGACGTTCCTGTATAATTTCCATATTGTTATATTTGCCCCGAATATAAACATATAGTTTTAAATATCAATCTACAGCTTCTCCTTCAAAAACTTGCCCGTGTACGACCGCTCCACGTTTACCAGCCCTTCCGGGGTGCCTTGGTAGAGCAGCTCGCCGCCGCCGGAACCTCCCTCTGGGCCGAGGTCGATAACCCAGTCGGCGTTTTTGATTACTTCCATGTTATGCTCGATTACCACAATGGTGTGGCCGATTTCTATCAACGCCTCGAAAGCTTTCAATAGGATAGCAATATCGTGGAAATGCAGGCCCGTGGTGGGCTCGTCGAAGATAAACAGCACGTTTTGTGTGCTGCGGCCCTTGCCAAGGAACGAGGCCAGTTTTACCCGTTGCGCCTCCCCGCCGGAGAGCGTGCTGCTGCTCTGTCCAAGCTTTACGTAGCCAAGGCCCACATCCTGCAACGGTTGCAGGCGTTCGCGGATGTCTTTTTCTTTTTCGAAAAACTCAATAGCCTCGTCCACGCTCATGTCCAGCACGTCGTGGATGCTCTTGCCCTTGAACTGGGCTTCCAGCACCTCTTCCTTAAAACGCTTGCCGCCGCACTCCTCGCACACCAAATGCACGTCGGCCAAAAACTGCATTTCTACGATTATTTCGCCCTCGCCTTTGCATACCTCGCAACGGCCGCCCTCCACGTTAAAAGAGAAGTGTTTGGGCTTGAGGCCGCGCAGGCGCGACACTGGCAGGCTGGAATACAAATCGCGGATGGCATCGTAAGCCTTGATGTAGGTAACTGGGTTGCTACGGCTCGATTTACCGATAGGGTTTTGGTCCACCAGTTCCACCAAATCGATTTGCTTCAAATCGCCGGAAAGCTCTTCGTAAGCACCGGGCTTCTCCCCGGCACCGCCCAGTTGCAGGTTGAGGGCCGGATAAAGTACCTGCTTGATAAGCGTGGTTTTGCCCGAGCCGGACACGCCCGTTACCACCGTCATGGCATTCAGGGGCAGCTCGATGCTCACGTTTTTTAGGTTGTGCTGCGTTACGCCCGTCAGTTTTATTTTGTTGCCCGATTTGCGGCGGTTCTTGGGGGTGGCTATTTCCAAAATACCGTTCAGGTATTGGCTGGTAAGGCTGCGGGTTGATTTCGGCAAATCCTTGTAATCGCCTTGGAACACTACCTCACCGCCCAAGCGGCCAGCTTTGGGACCCATGTCTACTACGTAATCGGCGGCGCGCATCACTTCCTCTTCGTGCTCTACCACCACTACGGTGTTGCCAAGGTCGCGCAGGCGTTCCAACACGCCCACCAACCTTTTGGTATCGCGCGGGTGCAGGCCCACACTCGGCTCGTCGAGGATGTACAGCGAATCGGTAAGATTGCTGCCGAGGGTGCGGGTAAGGTTGATACGCTGTGTTTCCCCGCCCGAAAGCGTATTGCTCACGCGGTTGAGCGTAAGGTATGGCAAGCCCACTTCCATCATCAATCCGAGGCGGGTATTTACCTCAATCAACAGGCGTTTGGCTATCTGTTGGTCGTGGTCGGTCAGTTCCAGTTTTTTGAACCACTCATAGAGGTTCTCTATGGGCAGCAACAGCAGTTCGGCAATGTTGCGGCTTTGTATCTTTACGTACTGTGCATCCTTGCGCAAGCGGCTGCCCCCACATTCGGGGCACTTGGTGCGGCCACGGTAGCGGCTGAGCATTACGCGGTACTGAATTTTGTAGGCATTGCTTTCCAAGTACTCGAAAAAGGCGTTCAGCCCCTCGAAGTATTGGTTGCCTGTCCACAGCAGTTGCTTCTCTTCATCGGTGAGGAATTTATAGGAGCGGTGGATGGGGAAATCCATCTTCATGGCGTTCTTCACCAACGGTGTCAGCCACTCGCCCATTTTCTCGCCGCGCCAAGGGGCCAACGCACCCTCGTATAACGACATGTTTTTGTCCGGCACCACCAAATCCTCGTCAATGCCGATTACCGAACCAAAGCCTTCACACGTTTTACAGGCACCAAAAGGGCTGTTGAAGTTGAAAAAATGCGGCGTCGGCTCGTCGAATTTCATCCCGTCCAGCTCAAAACGGTTGTTGAACTCCTTCTTCTCGCCCCCGATAACATCAACAATACAGGTGCCCAAACTTTCGTAAAAGGCCGTTTGTGCCGAATCGGCAATACGCATGCGGGTTTCGTCCTCGTCTTCGCCGTGCTTCACCACCAAGCGGTCGATAAGCACATATTTGTTGTCCTGTTCCTTAAAGCCTCTATAAGCGGCTTTGTCTTCCAGCAGTTCGTCAATCTTGTACAACTGCGCTTCGTCCGCCACGCGGCTGTAACCTTTCTGTACCAACAGGTTCAGTTCCTTCTCCAAATTGGCCTTGTCGTGGTGGGCAATGGGGATGAGCACCTGTACGCGGGCACCTTCTTCCAAAGCCATTACGTAGTTGGCCACGTCTTCCACGGTATGCTTTTTCACCTCCTCGCCAGAGATGGGCGAATACGTGCGACCGATGCGGGCATAAAGCAGGCGCATGTAGTCGTATATCTCCGTGAGCGAGCCCACGGTGGAGCGGGTGGTGCGGGTGCTCACCTTCTGCTCGATGGCGATGGCCGGGCAGATGCCCTTGATGTACTCCACGTCGGGCTTGTTCATGCGGCCCAGAAACTGGCGCGCATAGCTGCTGAGGCTCTCCACGTAGCGGCGCTGGCCCTCGGCATAGAGCGTATCGATGGTGATGGACGACTTGCCAGAGCCTGACACGCCCGTGACCACCACGAGTTTGTTGCGCGGTATGGCCACGTCCACATCCTTCAGGTTGTGTACCTTGGCTCCTTTTATTACAATGTATTGTTTGGGGTCTTTATCGAGTACGGACACGCCGTTATGTACGGTTTCAGTTTCAGCCATGAGGGTTACAACATCAATTGGGCAAAATCGGTTGCAAAGTTACGGGATTTAAAAGAGTATCAAGTAGCAAGACTTTAGCAATGTGCTGATGTGCTGATTTGACAATGTGCTGATTAAAAAAGCTTCTAGGGAAAAGATACTTGATACTAATTTACAACTGCCCCTGCATTTCCTTAATCTCCTTGCGCAAATCCTTGGCGATGCTGGTGGTTTCGTGCATGTCTATTTCTATGGAAAGGGCCTTGATGCGGTCCAGCACTTCGTAGTGCATCTGCAACTGCTCCTTTCGGGCCATGATGGTGCCGAGGTCGGTGGTGTTGTCCTCCCGCAAATCCACCAGTGCCTTTTGCTTGGCCAGCATGTTCTCGGCGAGGAAACTGTTGTACATCATACGGTGCAGCTTGCGCATCCCTTCCTCGAAGAAGTCCAGTTGCTGGCGGCGCAGTTTGGTCTGTTCGTCGTACTGCTGGATGAGGCCGAGGGTTTGGCGGTAAAGTTGTTCGCCGAGTGCAAGTTCTCCTTGTTTGGCTTGTTCTTTTAATTCTTTAAGAGCGGTTGACATGGTATTGAATTCCGCTTGGGTACTGGCGTGGTCAGCTTGGTATTTCTCCAGCAATTGGGCTCCTTCCCAATGTGGGCTTTCGTCATCCTTTCTAAAGCCGCCCTTTCCCAAGCATACATAACACTTTCCCACATAAGCTATTTGCATGCCCCACGCAGGTGCTTTGATGGCAGATTCTCCTTTGCAAAGCGGGCAAATCATTTCATGCTCAAGCCCTTTTTTTAGTAGGTAGGATTTATATTGAACCCTCCACACCAGTACTAGTACAAGCCAAACGCCACCGGTTATCGCCAAATCACACGCGTCAAAAGGTGCCTGTACTATTTCTCCCAATAAAGTATAGGCTCTAATTAACACAAAGCCAATGGGAGCGAGTAGATTAGATGTTTTATAAAAAATTATCGAAAGCAGCCAGCTCCCAAATAATACCCCAATTTCAAGTTTAAACAGAAATCTGAGATCGTTTGGGAAAAAGAACAGGGCAACGATATCAAAAATCAACCAACAGGTAACAACAAAAAGAGGGGAAGCACCATAGAACTCATAATGCTGCCGTGCATTGAATTTTATGTTTGGATTGTGTAACGTGAAGCCCATATACATTTTTGAGCATCTAAACTAATAAAAATCCTATACTGCCCTAATTCTGCCTATCTTCACCCCATGCCCGAAGAATCCTATACTTGGCACCGCATTTTCGAGACGTGGCAGCTTGACCAGCTTTTTGCCAAGCGGCAGGTGGTGAGCCTGAACGTGAACGGAAAGCCCATTTGCCTCGGCAAACTGGCCGAGGGCTACCACGCCGTACACGATACCTGCCCCCATGCGGGCGCATCGTTGGGCAAGGGCTGGTGCGACGAGCACGGAAACGTGGTGTGCCCCATCCACCGTATCAAATTTGACATGCGAACGGGCAAAAACGTTACGGGCGAGGGTTATTACGTACAAACATATCCCACCGAGCTGCGCGAGGACGGCCTGTACATCGGCTTTAGCAACAAGCCGTGGTGGCGTTTTTGGGAGTGATTACCGCACCAAGCTAAAGCTGCCCGTTTTTTCCAGCACCTTAAAGCTGCCGTTCACCTCCACCCACGTTTCTACCACGGCGTGGTAGGTGTAGCTGTCGTTGTTTTGCGGCTTGCCGTTGAAGGTGCCGTCCCAGCCTTGGTTGATGTCGCTGGTTTCAAACACGAGCTGGCCCCAGCGGTTGTAAATCTTAAACACGATAAGCGACTGTATGCCCCACCCGCGCACGAAAATAAGGTCGTTGCTGCCGTCGGCGTTGGGCGTAAAGGCAGTGGGCACGTCTATGGTGGTTTCCGGCTTCACCACAAAGCGGTAATAACTGGGCACCTCGAAGCAGCCTCCCGAGTCGGAAATCACCACGGTATAGTCCGTATCCTCCAGCGGCCGGGCCGTAAGCACGGGGCAGTTGGAGCACGACAATCCCTCCGAGGGTGTCCAAACATAGTTATAACCGGGGCCTAGCGAAACATCCAAGTTCACCCGCTCGCCTATCACTATCATGGTATCCCAATCAATGGAAGGCGGTTTCATAAACACGGTAACGATGGC
>CAYYZT010000243.1:1289-5553 GCA_964476015.1 uncultured Chitinophaga sp. | reverse complement strand
TGCGCCGTATCTGGCGGTTGAGGCCCTGCGTGAGCACGATGCGGAACACGTAGGTGCTTAGTTTCTCCACCTCGCACTTCTTGGTCACGGTGTCCAGTATCGGTACGCCGTTTTGCATTTTGGTTATAAAAGCGGGCGTAATGGGGCGGTTTACGGTTACTATGTATTCCTTCTCGTGGTTGTTGCCCGCCCGCAATATCTTGTTTACAATGTCGCCGTTGTTGGTAAGGAAGATAAGGCCCTGTGAAGGCTTGTCGAGCCTGCCGATGGGGAAGATACGCTTCGGGTGGTTGATATAGGTAATGATGTTGCCCTTGATGTTGGTTTCCGTAGTGCAGGTAATGCCCACGGGCTTGTTGAAGGCGATAAACACATCGTTTTCGGCACTTTTAATGGGTTTGCCGTCCACTCGCACCTCATCGCCGGGCATCACGCGGTTGCCCAGCGTGCCCACCGTGCCGTTGAGCGTAACGCGCCCGGCGGCTATCAGCTTATCGGCCTCCCTGCGGCTACAAAAGCCCGTGCTGCTGATAAACTTGTTGAGGCTGGTGGATTCGGGCGGATTGGACATGGGGCAAAGATAGGGTGTAACGCCGTTTAACCACAAAGAACACAAAAGAAGGCACAAAGTACACAAATGACTCTTAGGGTCCTTAGTGTTTTTAACTTAGTGTTCTTTGTGTTTAAATTCGTTACAGGTCACATATTGCTATTTGATAGTATATCCCGGCTTATTCGGATGCAACGGATTGGCCATCAACCGTTGTGTGGCAGGATGTACCACTAGGTCCATATCTTCCATGGGTACTGCGCCTAATAAGGTTTCGTTGCCTATTACCAATGCCCCTACAAAGCAAAACCTGTTTTCAAAATCAACCCGTATAGGGCCTACATAAGGTACTTGGTGCGAAGTGCCATCGGCAATGGTTACTGGTCTTTTATCGAGTTCGGCCAGCTCTAATTGGAATGCCACGGACTGAGGGATGCAAAGCATTAATGCACCTGTATCCACCAAAGAGTTAAGCTCAATCGGTTTCAACTCAGGTAAACGCGGATTGCTAAGTTTAATTTTTGAATAAGTAAGTCCCATAACTCTAAGATAAACCGAAAAAAGAACATAACAGCACTCTATTGAGTTCCAGCACGGTTGTGGCGCGGGGCATCACACTATTATTCCACCGTGGTCCGTCGACTGTCGTCCGTCGACTATTAAAACAACACCCTCGCCCTAATAGTATGTTTCACCGCCTGCAATGCTTTAAGGATGTTCTCCGATGGGGCTTTGGCGATGTCGAGCACCACGTAGCCGATGTCTTCGTTGGTTTTAAGGTACTGGCCCACGATGTTCACGTTCATGTCGCCCATAATGCTGTTGATTTCCGACAGCACACCCGGCTTGTTGTGGTGTATGTGCAGCAGGCGGTTGGTACCGGCCTGCACAGGCAGGCTCAACGGCGGCACGCTCAGGCTGCCCACGGTGGCACCGGAATCCATCAGGTTGATGAGCTTTCCGGCCACGTCGCTTCCGATGTTTACCTGCGCCTCCTCGGTGCTGCCGCCGATGTGGGGGGTGAGTATCACGTTCGGCAGCCCCTGTAGCGGCGATTCGAAGCGTTGCCCCTTGCCCTCCGGCT
Organism: uncultured Chitinophaga sp.; assembly: GCA_964476015.1. Taxonomy (GTDB): domain Bacteria; phylum Bacteroidota; class Bacteroidia; order Chitinophagales; family CAIOSU01; genus CAIOSU01. The sequence goes on along the minus strand of CAYYZT010000243.1, from coordinate 3,919 downwards.
CTATGGGGAACACATCCACCCCCGCCCCGGCCACATGGCCGCTTTGCAGGGCCTCGCGCAGGGCGGCCAAATCCACCACGTCGCCACGGCTCAGGTTGATAAGGATGCTGCCCGGCTTCATCTGTTTGATGCGCTGGGCGTTCATCAGGTTTTTGGTGCCGCTGCCGCCCGGCACGTGCAGGGTAACAATGTCGGCCTTTTTCAGCAAATCGGCCAAGGCGCGTACCCCTGTTGCGTTGCCGAGGCCCAGCTTAGGCTCCACGTCGTAATATAGCACTTTCAGACCCAAGGCCTCCGCCATGATGCTCACCTGCGAACCGATGTGCCCGTAACCGATGATGCCCAGCGTTTTGCCCCTAAGCTCATAGCTGCCTTTGGCCTCTTTGAGCCAATCGCCTTGGTGGGCGGCGGCATTTTTTTCGGGAATGCGGCGGATAAGCATAATGGCCTCGGCTATTACCAGTTCGGCCACACTGCGAGTGTTGCTATAGGGCGAGTTGAACACCGCCACGCCTGCGCGGGTAGCGGCTTGGAGGTTGATTTGGTTGGTGCCGATGCAAAAAGCCCCGATGCCCCACAGTTTTTGGGCGGCTTCCACCACCTTGTCCGTAACCTGTGTTTTGCTGCGGATGCCGAGCAGGTGCACGTCCTTGATTTTTTTGATGAGTTCTGCTTCGTCCAACGCTTTGGGCAGGGCCTCTATTTGGGTGTATCCGGCGTGGTGAAACTCGTCGATGGCCGACTGGCTCACGCCTTCCAGCAACAGTATCTTTATCTTTTCCTTGGGATAGGAGGTGGCGGTGGCTTTGCTCATGTTACAAAGGTAGGGATTTGGGAGAATGTGCTAATGTACCGATGTGCTAATGTGCTGATGGGAAAAATGGATAATTTTAAGGATGCTTAAAGGAGCTTTAAAAGAAACCATCTGGTGGCTAGCGGGGCTATCTCCTCTAATAATCGTATTTAGCTATGCCTTTTCGCTATATGGGCCCAAAGCTTTTGAATTGTTTTTTCAACCTACTATTGAAATCCAAAACCATGATACTTACTATGTAATAGATGCATGGATTTTCTGGATTTTACTAATAGTAGTTCCTATAGCATTTGTGTTCGGTGTCAGAATATTTGTGAGTCGCTGGAAATCAAAGTGGATAAATGTATTGGCTTTGATAGCTCTATTGGCGGCCGATGTTATATTGGGCTATTACCAAAATATGCTAAACGATGTATCGGAAATTATACCAGTCCATTATTTTAACCCAATTACCGTTGCTTTAATACTTTGTGTATCACTAACGATTGCTACTTTGGTGGGAATGATTGTGAGGTTGCGGTCTGACGGCTTAATGAAAATGGATAAAGATGTTTGATTGGAAGCCCTATTGTCAGCCGTCCGACCGCTATGCACTGGGAATACAGAAACACGACTTAACCCTCACAATTCACCTTAGATACCTCCCCGAAAACCCGCACCTCTATCTTCTCGGCCAGTTTCCAACTTACATAGGCGAAGAACGGGGCCACTAGCACATCCACGGTGTAGTGTACGTGCTGCTTGAGCAGCAGGAAGGCCATGATGCAAGTGCCGATAACGAACAAGGCTTTCAGTATTTTATTGGGCACGCCGAACGCCAAAATGGCCATGGTGGCGGTGTGGCCGGAGAAGAACAGGTCTTTGGTAACGGTGATTTCCTGATACACGATAAGGCTCAACACGGGGTCGACCAAATAAATCATTTCACGGGGCGGCTCCAAGGGCAGGAAGAACATCACGATCATCCGCAGGCAGGTAAGGATGCAATAGGCCCAAGCGGCCTTGATGATGTACTTGGGAAAGTATGCGATATACCCCAAGCAAATTACAGCACACACGTACAACAGACCGAAAGTATATACCGATACATCCACCGGCTTAACGAACATCAACACCGGATCGGCCAAGTACATGCCTTGGCGAGACTGCACATAGGCGAAATAAAACGGCAGGAAGCTCATCACCGCCGCACAAACAATAACCGTAACTGCCAACACTGCCCGAAACGAACGCGACTCCCATGCAGCCATCCAGTTGTGCCGGATGCTGGCGCGGGCTATCTCATTCGGGATAGCGTAGTCCCATACGTGTTTCGGTGAATCCATTTCGGCCTTTGTTCAAGTTGTGTGCCAATACGTTGCAAAGTTAACGCTAATTTGAATGCGTGTAAATAGCCAATAAAGGAAAATATGTCCGCAAAAGCTACTTCGTACCATCCGTTTCTAAAATCACCGTTATTTTAGCCCCATGCGCAGTTGGTGGTTGATGATATGGTGCTTGTTGGCCTTGCTGCCCGCCAGTGCCCAGCAGAAGCGGGGTTTCTTCCAAAACCCGGCTTCGCCCTATGCCATAGGCTGGGCTACGGAGGCTACCATCATCCCCGTGGGCGGGGCGGCGATGATAACGGGATGGGTACTGAACAAACACAAGCCTTCCGTAGTGCCCGGAAGCTATGATGCCAGTGGCTTAAACCGCCTTGACCGACCAGCCGTAAAACCCCTGCACCACTCGCCCGCCATAGTAAGCGACGTATTTGTGTACACCTCCATGGCCTCGCCCGCTTTCTTGCTGATAGATACGGACATCCGCCGCGAAA
>CAYYZT010000243.1:0-1279 GCA_964476015.1 uncultured Chitinophaga sp. | reverse complement strand
GACAAGGCTTTCTACGTGATGTGGGCGGAGGTAATGTTGCTGAACGGCGCGGCCACTTATCTTACCAAAACGTTGGTGGACCGCCCTCGCCCTTATGCCTATGCCAACAACCCCGTCGATGCCGCCGATATTGAGGGCAAAGAGCCGTTGCGCTCGTTCTTTTCCGGGCATACCAGCATGGCGGCGGCCTCCACGTTCTTTCTCGCCAAGGTATATAGCGATTATCACCCGCACAACCGCTGGCGGTATGCCGTGTGGACGGCCGCAGGGGCATTGCCCGCCGTTACGGGCTTTTTGCGCATACAGGCTGGCAAGCACTTCCCTACCGATGTAATGGTGGGCTACGTGGTGGGCGCGGCCACGGGTTACTTGGTGCCTTTTGTACACCAAAAACTAAAGCAGCGGCAGTTGCGCCCGCAGCCACAGACGTTGGTGGGGTTTTAACGTTTCTTAATAATTGCTCCTTAAACCCGTTCCGTGCACGGTGGTCAAACCCACAGAAACCAAAACAAAAACGACATGAGAACGATAGCATTGATGCTCTGCATGGTACTGTTTGGTACAACGGCTACCCTACAGGCGCAAGACCACCAGCAACGCCAAAAGCCCACCACCGAAGATGTGGTCACCAAACGCACCGATAAGTTGGCCGAGGCCCTGAAACTGGATGCCAACCAAAAGAAACAGGTACACGCGCTGATGTTGGAAAAGCACCAGCAAAAGGAGAAAATCAATAACACCAAGCTCACCCAAGACGAGCGCAATGCCCAGATGAAAGAGCTGCACCAAAATTTCGATGCGAAACTGAAAGCCCTTTTGAACCCCGAACAGGCCAAGCAATATGAGGCGAAGAAAGCCGAAATGAAAAACAAGCACGGGCACCACTGCGATAAAGGAGGCCAACACAAGCATAAAGGCCCCCACCCCAAAGACGGCCCGAAGAAATAATGCTAATACCTATAACAAAGGGAGCTACATATTATGTGGCTCCCTTTGTTTTTATGGACACAACCGTGTGGTTGCATGGAATATGGATTTCTCAGCACGAGTGGCCCGACCGCAGCTTGCAGCAAAATCTATTGCAGACTTTTCCATTGCTTGCCCAGTTTACGTAGCGGTCAGGCCACTGCCGACTTCCTATTAACAACGCGTTGTGCGATTGAAACTCCCATTTATACCGAGGGCGTTGCCCCCTGTTATAGGTATGATGCCCAGCCTAAGGCTGGCGTTTTACCCCAAAGGGGTTTAAGATGTTAGGATGGGGCAACGCCCCATCTAC
>CAYYZT010000242.1:1838-5564 GCA_964476015.1 uncultured Chitinophaga sp. | reverse complement strand
CCCTCCTTCGGAGGGGTTAGGGGAGGTGAGGCGGTTACGCTTTGGGGGGTGGCGGGGTAATTTCTTTTACGAAACCTGAAACGTGAGAAAGTGTTTCCAACGCAAAGGTCTTTTCAACTTTTGTAATGCTGTTGAACAAAGAAAATTCGGGCTTATCGTGGTTGAATTTTAATGGCGAAATTTTCTTCGCCAAATTATTGCTGTTGCTGTCGTCCCCTCGTTTTTCATCAAACTGAAAATCCGTATCCAAAACAAATTCGGCAATAAATTCAACAACACTTTCTACTTCATTTACGGTTGCACTTTTTCCTTTTGCAAGGTGCTTGTAAAGCAAATTGTCAGGCACATCCACACTGGTATTAAGCGTGGCAACTGCCATCATTAAACAAAAAACCTTACTAAGGAATTTTTTCACCGCTGCAAAAGTAGATGGGGAATAGTTGTAAGGTTGTTAATAAAACTAATGATGAGAAAAATCGCCCACTTTTTTTGAAACATATACCTTCGCCATCAATGAAATTTTTTACGGCATCGCTTCTGTTTCTTTTTGCAACAAATTGTTTTGCGCAACTTATTTATCAAGGACATTCACACAACGATTATTTGCAGAAAAAACCATTGAATGAAGCCACTCGCTATGGTTTCAAAAGTATTGAAATTGATGTGTGGCTGCACGATAATAAATTGGTGGTGTCGCACACAAAAATAGGTTTGAACAGAAAGAAAACGCTTGATTCTCTTTACTTAAAACCATTAGCCGCTGCATTAAAAAAGAGCAAAGGCAAAATGTATGACACAGACTCGGCTGCTTTAATTCTGATGATAGATTTCAAAAATAATCCTGTTGAAACTTATTTTAAATTGAAGCAAGTTATTCAACCGTATCAACATCTTTTCATGCAATGGAGTGGCGATACGGTTGTGAAGAAAGGAGTGTTGCAATTATTGATTTCAGGAGGCGCACCGCGCGATACCATGATGGCGGATTCTGTTCGCATCGCCTGCATTGATGGCGGAATGCGCGACACGGCTTCAACTGTGTCGAATGTTTTAGTGCCGCGCGTAAGTTCTGCATGGAGCAAATATTTTAACTGGAATGGCGCGGGCAAAATGCCGAAAGAAGAATTGAAAACGTTGCGCAAATTGATAGCAGGCGCACACGCAACAGGCAAACAAATTCGCTTTTGGGGCGCACCCGATAATTATGGCGTTTGGAAAACTTTGCTGGATGAAGGCGTGGACTGGGTGAATACCGACAGGCTGAAACCGTTTGCGGAGTATTACAACAGCAGAGGGAAATAGTTTTTGCTTTGTGTAAAATTGAATGTTAGCAGTCCCACCAACCAAAAATCTAACTTTGTAAAATGGAAGAATTACAGCAAATCACAGAGTTTAAAACATCACCCGAATTGGTTGAAAAACTGCAACAATACAGCATACAAAAAACATACAAAGCAGGCGACATTATTCTAAATGAAAATGCGCACATTCGTTCTATTCCTATTGTTACTAAAGGAACTTTGAAAGTTATCAGAACAGAAGAAGACGGCAGGGAAATTCTGTTGTATTATATCAAAGCAGGGGAAAGTTGTATTATGTCTTTTTTAGGCGGTTTGCACAACGAAACAAGTAAGGTAAAAGCAGAAGTTGAAGAAGATGCCGAAATCCTTTTTTTACCTGTTGATAAGGTTTCTTTGTTCATCAAAGAATATCCGCAATGGTTGGATTATATTTTCCGTTTGTATCACAAGCGTTTTGAAGAACTGCTGGAAATTGTAAACGCTATTGCTTTCAAAAAAGTTGATGAAAGAATGTTGGATTTGCTGAACAAAAAAGCGGAACTCACGGGCAACAAAATTTTGAACATAACCCACGAACAATTAGCCAACGAGTTAGGAACTGCAAGAGTTGTGGTTTCCCGATTATTAAAACAGTTGGAAGAAATAGGAAAAGTAAAATTAGGCAGAAATAAAATCAGTATTAGTTGAAAGTGGAGAGTTGAAAATGGAAAGTGCTGTAAACCCACTTTCCATTTTCAACTCTCCACTTTCAACTACAAAAAAATATTATGAAAAACGGAATAGCCGACAAAAGTTTAGCATTTGCTATCAGAACAGTTAGATTGTATCAGCACTTGTCTGTACAGAAAAAAGAATTTGTGTTGTCAAAACAACTTCTAAGAAGTGGTACAGCAATCGGTGCATTGGTTCGAGAAGGTGAACACGCCCAATCCAAAGCAGATTTTCTTAACAAGATGAATATTGCATTAAAAGAAGCAAATGAAACATTATATTGGCTTGTGCTTTTGAAAGAAACGGAATATCTTTCCCAAGAAGAATTTCAGTCCATACACAGCGATAGCGAGGAAATAGTAAAAATGTTGGCTTCTATTGTAAAAACGACCAAACAAAAACTTAATCGAGTTTAGTGGAAAGTTGAAAGTGCTGTATTCCATTTTCAATTTTCAACTCTCAACTTTCAATTAAAATGGGTTATTTTTCAGCTGTTTTTATTGGTATTTCACTTGGTTTAATCGGTGGCGGTGGCAGTATTCTTACTGTTCCTGTTTTGGTTTATTTATTTAGTGTGGACGCGGTTTTAGCAACTGCCTATTCTCTTTTTATTGTTGGCACAACAAGCGTTGTAGGTTCATTTTCTTATTTCAAAAAAGGTTTGGTTAATATCAAAACGGCTGTTGTGTTCGGCATTCCATCAATTATATCTGTTTTTCTCACAAGAACGTTTATCGTTCCGGCCATTCCAAACGAAATTTTCAGCATCGGAAATTTTACCGTTACCAAAAGCATTTTATTGATGTTGCTTTTTGCGGTGCTGATGATTTTCGCTTCTTACAGCATGATTAAAAAAGAGCAAAATCCGACACATGAAAAACAACAATCCGGTTTTCCTTTAATCATCGCGCAAGGAATTTTTATTGGATTTATTACAGGCTTAATTGGCGCGGGCGGTGGATTTTTAATTATTCCTGCGTTGGTTAATTTGTTGAAACTTCCAATGAAAACAGCAGTTGGAACATCGTTGCTTATTATTTCAATCAATTCATTAACGGGTTTTTTATTTTCACTTCATCACACTGTTATTCAGTGGGATTTTTTATTGAGCATTAGCGGTATCGCTATTTCGGGGATTTTAATCGGGAGTTTTATAGCAACAAAAATAAACGGCAAAAAACTCAAGCCCGCATTTGGTTGGTTTGTGTTGCTAATGGGCATTTATATTATTGTGAAAGAAACTTTACTGAATTGAGAGTTGAAAATTGAAAGTATTGTGGTTCATTTTCCACTTTCAATTTTCAACTTTCCACTACTATGTAACAAAAGTAGCTGTACACCCAAAAACAACTTCGCAATTTTGCACCATCAAAAAAGTAACAATCAATTTAAAAAATAGAAACTATGTTTTTTCAACACGTTTACGACAAGAGTTTAGCACAAGGCAGTTACGTTGTAGGCTGTCAGGCTACGGGGGAAGCTATCGTAATAGATGCTCAAAGAGATATTGATGTGTATCTCGACATTGCAAAGCAAAACAATCTCCGCATTACGCACATTGCCGAAACCCACATTCACGCGGATTTTCTTTGCGGTTCGAGGGAGTTGGCTGCCGTTACGGGTGCAACAATGTATCTTTCTGACGAAGGCGGAGAAGACTGGCAATATCAGTTTTCACACAAAGGATTAAGAGATGGCGATGTAATCAAAGTGG
>CAYYZT010000242.1:0-1828 GCA_964476015.1 uncultured Chitinophaga sp. | reverse complement strand
AAGTGGGTAACTTAACCTTGAAAGTGATGCACACACCCGGACACACGCCCGAAAGTATCAGCTTTTTACTGACCGACCATCCGGCTACGGACAAACCTGTAATGGTTTTCACAGGAGATTTTGTATTCGTTGGCGATATTGGTCGTCCTGATTTGTTGGAAAAAGCCGCAGGGCTTATCGGCACAAAAGAAGCCGGAGCGAAACAAATGTTTCAGTCCTTGAAAAAGTTTGCGGAATTGCCCGAATACGTTCAAGTATGGTCGGCACACGGAGCAGGTTCGGCTTGCGGAAAGGCTTTGGGAGCAGTACACAGTTCTACGGTAGGTTATGAAAAAATCCGCAATTGGGCGTTCCAATACGGAGAAGACGAAAAAGGGTTTACGGATTACTTGTTGGCAGACCAACCCGAACCACCCAAATATTTTGCGATGATGAAGTACCTGAACAAAGTAAATCGTCCTTTGTTGATAGAAGTGCCTAAACATCCAAAGCTGTCCAAAGAGCAGTTTATTTCAGCTTACGAAAAAGGTATCAAAGTCATAGATACTCGCAATAAGGTAGATTTCGCCAACGGATTTATTCCCGGTAGTTTAAATATTCAAGGTAACAATTCCTTTTCTACGTGGGCAGGTTGGTTATTGAATTATCAAGAGCAGTTTATATTGGTAGCCGATGATAACCAAATGGAAGATTTAACCCGTAAGTTGATGCGTATCGGTTTGGATAATATTTACGGTTACATTTCAGATGTGAATGATTTGGACATTGAACTACAAACAGCAGATGTGATTTCCCTTGATGAATTTAAAACCTACATCGGTAAAGAAAATGTGCAGATTGTAGATGTGCGTGGTGCAACCGAATACGAGGCAGGACACGTGGAAGGCGCAGACCACGTTTTTGTAGGAACGCTTCCCGATAACTTAGATAAAATCAGTAAAGAAAAACAAGTAGTCATTCATTGTCAGGCAGGCGACCGTTCGTCAGTAGCTTATTCTATCCTTGCTAAAAATGGTTTCAAAAATGTGAAGAATTTTTTAGGCGGATTTGCTCAATTTTCAACTTTCAATTCTCAACTTTCAACTAAATAATTATGGGATTTTTTTCAGCCTTATTTGGCACAACAGACAACAGTCAATTGACAGCAGCGATAAAAGACGGTGCTTTTTTAGTAGATGTTCGCACACCTGCCGAGTTTTCGGGCGGCAGCGTGAAAGGAGCGGTAAACATTCCGTTGGACAGAGTGCCGAGCCAATTGGAAAAATTCAAAAACAAGAAATACATTGTTGTTTTTTGTCGTAGCGGAGGCAGAAGCGGACAAGCAAAAAGCATTTTGGAAAGCAACGGTTTTCAGAATGTAATCAATGGTGGCACGTGGCAAAATGTAAACAAGTTGAAAGCGCAGAATTGAAAATGGAAAGTGTTGAAACTCACTTTTAACTCTACACTTTCAATTCGTGTTCCGGGCAATCAATCCGCAGGTCTTTAACGTGCAGGTTTTGATTGAGCAATTTACAAAAATGTTTTTGTCCTTTTTCTGATGATTGATAATAAGAACACGACATACACATTCGTTGAATGGTAATAACTTCCGATTGGTTTAAGTGCCGGATAATATTGAGCAAACTCAAAAGCAAATTCTCTTTATCGTCCCGATGCAGTTTGTCAATCGGTGTGCGGATTTCTTTGGTAAAAAGCGATGTTTTTTCGGCAATGTTTTTCCCTTTTTTTGTCAGGTGTATGATGTAACTTCTTGTGTCGTGTTGTTCGTATTCTTTGGTAATGAGATTTTTTTGTTCTAATGTTTTAATGGTATCGCTAATGGTAG
>CAYYZT010000241.1:3411-5579 GCA_964476015.1 uncultured Chitinophaga sp. | reverse complement strand
CCGGGTTTTGACGGGGTACCGGCCTATGACGTGGCTAAGTATTTCCTGAGCGACATGAAACAGGAAACCGTAACCATGTCGGCCAAGGGAACCGCCTTTACGTTCTTTTTGGCCCTGTTTCCGGCATTGATGTTCTTGCTTTCCATCTTAGCTTACCTGCCCATCGACAACCTCCAGCAAAACCTTATCCTTATACTGAACGAGATATTGCCCCACGGCACCAGCAACCTGCTCAACGGCATTATAGACGATATTGTGGTGCGCCGCCGGGTGGATGCGCTGTCGTTGGTGTTCTTTTTGGCCTTGTTTATTTCCAGCAACGGGGTAATGAGCATCATGAGCTCGTTCGACCGCTCCCAGAGCTTCAGCGAGGTGTTCCGCGAGCGTAGCGGCCTCTCCAAGCGGCTCACGGCCCTTAAGCTTACGCTGGTACTGTTGGTGCTCATGGTGTTCTCGCTTTCGCTTATTGTAGCGGGCAACCAGTTGATTGTGTTGCTGTTGGATAAATTCCACATGCTCAACAAGTTCAACGTATTCCTGTTTTCCACGCTCAAGTACATAATCATCATCCTGCTTTTTCTCAACTCCATTTCGCTTATATACTACTATGGCCCGGCCATGAACAAAAAATGGAAGTTTCTTACACCGGGCTCTCTCTTGGCCACGGTTATCTCCATTGCCATTTCCATTATTTTCTCGCTGTTCGTAAACAAGTTTGTGGAGACCAACACGCTCTACGGCTCCATATGGGCGGTAGTGGCCCTGCAGATTTGGATTTACCTAAACACCATGGCCTTGCTTATCGGTTTTGAGCTGAACGTGAGCATTGAGTATAACAAGCGCAGGCGTTTGGTGGAAGCCGAGATGGAATAGCCATAATTTACATGCATCCGTAAGCGTTTTGCTTTTATGAGAATGATAATTGCCGGAACGATTGCGTTGTGTACACAGTTGTCGTGCACGGAAAGCAATAAACCAACTGTGCGCCATGCTACCGACCAACCTACCCCGTTGTTCCATACTTATCAAATCGTAGGCGATTTCAATGGGGATGGTACCGAGGATACGTTGCTTGAACGGTTTGTAAGCACCATTGACAATCGAAACTTACCCAAGATCTATATAGATATTCCCTTCGATTCAGTCTACGCGCTCAATTTACCCCACAAACCACTTGCATATCTTCTAGATAAAAAGGGTGTGTTCGATACCTTGATTATTTCTGACGATACCCCGCATTTGGGATTAGCATACCTCAAAAATGAAGGGGATTTGAACGGTGATGGTATCGACGAGATTGGTTATGTGATAAATTGGGCTGACTTTAGCAACCTTAACAGCTACGTTATTTATTCCTACATCCACCAGCGATGGGAAGAACTGTACCGCTTTCCCATTTATGATTGGCAAATACCGCCTTTTGGCGATATCGCTGCCTTGGATACATTTAAGGGGCTGGTGGAGAAAATCAATGATGATTCCATGATTATCCATGTAAGGGATAAAGGCGATGTTTTGAGGGAAATAGTGGATGATATGCCTTATCCCAAGCTTAAATAATCGTCAAACAAAAAAGGACCGCCATTGCTGGCAGTCCTTTCCAATTTATTTCAGCTAGTGCTTACTTCTTCGCACCGGCAATTTTCTTTTTCATTTCCTCGGCTTTGTCGTACTGGCCCAGTTTGGCATACAGCATGCGCAATACGTCCATGGTTTCCAAGTTTCCGGGGTTCAGTTGGTCGGCCTTCTCCAAGGCTGGCAAAGCTTTTTGCAAATACTCCAAACGCTTGGCATCGTATTGCTTGTATTGTGCGTCGCTTACGTTAGGCTCGCCCATTTTGGTAATATAGCCGTTGGCTTGGTCCAAGTACAAGGCACCGATGTTGTTGTACGCATCGGAATAATCCGGCTTAAATTCAATGGCTTTGGTGTAGTACTCCAGGGCCTTGTCGTAGTTTTTCACTTTGCCGTAAGCCACACCGGTTACAAAGTACAGTTGTGGGTTCTTAGGGTCCAGTTCAATAGCCTTTACCATGGCATCCATGGCTTCGGTTTCTTTACCGGCTTCCAAGTAAATGTTAATCATATCAATTACCAAAGCCAACTCGCCCGGAAACTGCTTCATGCCTTTTTGCAAAGTAGCCAAGGCCTCGTCGTTTTTGCCGGCC
>CAYYZT010000241.1:0-3401 GCA_964476015.1 uncultured Chitinophaga sp. | reverse complement strand
GCCGGCCTGCTTTTGCATCATGGCCAAACCTTGGTACAGGTTGGCACTGTTGTAGCCTTCGTTAATCAGTTCATCGAACAGCTTTTGGGCCTCGTCCGTTTTGTTCAGGCGGGCGGCATACATGGCCCAGTAGTATTTGGCCTCTTTTATTTCAGGCAAACGGTTTTTCGCACCGAAGCCGTTATCAATCATAAATTTGCTCAACTCATACGTGCGTTTGAAAGCCTTGTAAGCCTCTCCTTCGTTGTTCTTCTGGCCAGCATCTACCGCACGGTTGTACAAGATAACGGTAGCGATACCCATCTTTTCTTGGGCCTCTTCAGAAAACTTAGGCTTTTTAACGCCCGAAGCGATACCGATGGTAACTACTTTTTGCAGGGCATCGGAGGCTTCGTATATCACGTCAGGATAATTTTTGGCCAAATCCTTGTCCTCGTTAATCAACAAACTGATGTAGGCACTGTAGTACCAAGTTTTGGCCTCGCCTTTGGTCGATTCGTGTACTTCAGCCTTTTTAATCAAGGCATAAGCCTCTTCCAAAGCCTTTTTCTCTGTACCGTTGCTTTGCTCGTAAGCGGTAAAGTTGTTAAAGGCTCCAACTATATTGGTTCCTTGGGCCATCAAACCTGTTGACAGGGCCGCAGAGAACAACAAAGTAAGAAACTGCTTCATGGTAATATTGTTAGGGTTTGGTTTATGGTTTTGGGTGGTTAGCCATTAGCGGCTAGTAACTTGATTGTTTTATTGGCTACTAATTTACGTTCTAAATGCCAATTTCCGGTTACTGGCCGCTAATTGCTAATCGCTCAATTGCTATTCTTCCGCAGGCGTGCCGCCTGTTTCGTTTGTGGGTGCTTCGCTGCCTCCTTCGCCTTCGCCGCCCTCTATCTCGGGCAACGATTGCACCTTGGTTACCGCGGCAATGGAATCCTTGGCATCCAGCTTAATAAGCCTTACGCCTTGCGTGGCGCGGCCCATTACGCGCAGCTCATCAACGCCCATGCGGATGGTGATGCCGGATTTGTTGATAATCATCAAATCGTCGTCGTTGTTCACATCCTTAATGGCGGTAAGGGTTCCCGTTTTATCCGTAATGGCAATGGTTTTCACGCCCTTGGCACCACGGTTGGTAAAGCGGTATTCCTCAAAATCGCTGCGCTTGCCGTATCCGTTTTCCGACACCACCAAAATGGTCTGTTTCTGCTTCACGTCCTCGGCCAGTTCGGCGGGCAGTTCGGCTTCTTCGCCATTGGCGGCATAGAAGGCATCCAGTTTTTGGTTGGTTTCCTCCGCATGCTTCAGCGCGGCCTGCGATACAGTAATCATGCCAATCACCTCGTCCTTCTCATCATCAAAACGGATTCCGGTAACACCCGAGGCCCCACGGCCCATTGGGCGCACGTTGCTTTCGTTAAAGCGGATACACTTGCCGCTTCGCACCGCCATCATAATATCTGACGTGCCATCGGTAAGCTTGGCTTCCAACAGGGTATCGCCGTCGCGCACCGTGAGGGCGATAATACCGTTGCTGCGCGGACGTGAGTAAGCCTCCAGCGTGGTTTTCTTAATAATGCCCTTTTTAGTACACAGCACCACGTACTGATTATTGAGCGCTTCCTCGCTTTCGAGGTCATAAATATTGATAAAGGCTTTTACCTTGTCTTCCTTATCTATATTGATGATGTTCTGTATGGCGCGGCCCTTGCTGGTTTTGGTGCCTTCGGGCAGCTCGTACACTTTCAGCCAGAAACACTTACCCTGCTCGGTAAAGAACAAAATATAGTTGTGCATATCGGCGGCGAAGATGTATTCTATAAAGTCCTCCTCGCGCGTGGCACCGCCCCTGGAGCCACGGCCACCACGGCCTTGTGCCCTAAACTCGTTGGCCAAGGTACGCTTGATGTAGCCCAAGTGCGAAATGGTAACCACCACCTTGTCGTTGGCAATCAAGTCTTCAATATCGATGTCCTCGCCTGAGTACACAATATCAGTACGGCGACCATCACCATACTTTTTCTTTACCTCCAGCAACTCTTCTTTGATAATGCCCATACGCAAACCCTCGTCGGCCAATACCGATTTCAGGTAAGCGATACGCGCCATTACCTCGTCGTATTCCTGTTTCAGTTTGTCGCGCTCCAAGCCGGTAAGCTTCTGCAAGCGCAAGTCCAATATGGCACGGGCTTGTATGTCGCTCAGGTCGAACTGGGTAATCAACCCTTCGCGGGCCGCCTCTACTGTTGCCGATCCGCGAATGAGCTTGATAACGGCATCCAGGTTGTCGATGGCAATCAACAAACCTTCCAGAATGTGGGCACGTTTTTCGGCCTCTTTCAGCTCGAACTGGGTGCGGCGAACCACTACCTCGTGGCGGAAATCCACGAAGTGAACGATCATATCCTTCAGGTTCAGCAACTTCGGCCTACCGCCTACCAGCGCAATGTTGTTTACGCCGTAAGAGGTTTGCAATGCCGTATTCTTGTACAGCATGTTCAGCACCACGCTGGCGTGGGCATCGCGTTTCAGTTCGATTACGATGCGCATGCCCGTACGGTCCGATTCGTCTCGGATGTCGGTAATGCCTTCAATCTTGCCTTCGTTCACCAGTTCGGCGGCACGGGCAATCAGGTTGGCCTTGTTTACCTGGTAAGGAATCTGGCTAACGATGATGCGCTCGTGGTTGTTATGCTCCTCTATCTCGGCCACCGCGCGAACTACGATTTTGCCCCTGCCCGTCTCGAAAGACTGGCGCACGCCCTCGTAGCCGTAAATGGTGCCGCCCGTAGGGAAATCGGGGGCTTTTACAAACTCCATCAGCTCGGCGATGGTAATCTCGCGGTTGTCGATGTAGGCAATGGTACCGTCCACCACTTCGCTCAGGTTGTGGGGCAAAATGTTGGTGGCCATGCCTACTGCTATGCCCGACGAGCCGTTTACCAACAGGTTGGGTATGCGGCTCGGCAGCACGGTAGGCTCTTCGATGGTATCATCGAAGTTGAGCTGCATGTCCACCGTATCCTTGTCGATGTCTTCCAACATCTCCTCGGCTATCTTTTGCAGGCGGGCCTCGGTATAACGCATGGCGGCCGGTTCGTCGCCGTCCACCGAGCCGAAGTTACCCTGGCCGTCCACCAACGGGTAGCGCAGGCTCCACGGTTGGGCCATGCGCACCATGGTATCGTACACGGACGAGTCGCCGTGCGGGTGGAACTTACCCAGCACCTCCCCCACTATACGGGCCGATTTCTTGTGCGGCTTGTTGCTGGCCACGCCCAGTTCGTTCATGCCGTACAGCACGCGGCGGTGTACAGGCTTAAAGCCGTCGCGCACATCGGGGATGGCGCGCGATACTATTACCGACATCGAGTAATCGATGTAGGCCGTTTTCATTTCTTCCTCGA
>CAYYZT010000240.1:0-5626 GCA_964476015.1 uncultured Chitinophaga sp. | reverse complement strand
CCTACACCCTGATTTAATCGGCAACTTTTTGCCCGGCTACGATGCCACCGGGGGAGGCAGCAACGGCTACCCGAACCTCGACAAATCGAAAAACGCGCACGGCACCGCCTGTGCGGGCATTGTGGCCGCCACGGCCAACAACGGCATAGGCATAGCGGGCGTGGCCTACGGGGTAAAGATTATCCCCATCAAAGTATTCTACTACTTGGATACGGTGTATAGTGGCATTGTGCTCAACGATATTCCCTACTCCACCAGCCAATGGATGGCCAATGCGGTGAACTGGGCATGGCGCGATGCCGATGCCGACGTAATGAGCAATTCTTGGGGATTGGATAACATTTCGTTGGCTTTGCTTTCTGGCAGCCCGGGCTTGGTGGAAGAGGCCCTTACGCTGGCCGCCGATAGCGGCCGTGGCGGTTTGGGTACGCCCCTGCTGTTTTCCAGCGGAAACGATAACACTACCCCCATTTGGCCCAGCCGCCTTGCTACTACCATCGGCGTAAACGCCACCAGTATGTGTGACGAAAGGAAAACGCCTTCTTCGTGCGACGGGGAAAACTGGACGGGCTGTTGGGGCGTTGGCTTGGATGTTTCGGCACCGGGGGTAAAAATTACCACTTGCGACATCAGTGGCCTTAAGGGCTACAGCAGCGGCGACTATACGTTTACCTTCAACGGCACCTCTGCCGCATGCCCCAACGCAGCCGCCGTGGTGGCCTTGATGCTGTCCGTTAGGCCAGACCTTTCTTACAATGCCGTACGGTTTATCTTGGGCAATACCGCCGACAAGGTGGGCGGCTACAACTATAGCCAAACTTATTTTGCCGGCCCGTGGAGCCAAGAACTGGGCTATGGCAGGGTAAACGCCTACAAAGCCGTGGTGGCCTCGCGCGACTACACGGGCCACGAAGACCTTTCGGGTATTGTGGATTTGGCGCAGCAACATTTCCCGCTCGATATTTACCCCAATCCCATACAGGGCAACCAGTTGACGTTGCAATTCAACATGCCCGTTACTACCAACGCCACCGTGCAGATAATGGGTATGGACGGCCGCACCGTGTTTGCCCAGCCGCTGGGCAGGCTGTATGACGGTTCCAACGCCCATACCATTATCCTCGACCATAACCTGGCGCCCGGTGCCTATTTGGTGGGCCTCACGGCGGGGCAGCATACCACTTACTCCAAACTGGTAGTACTTAACCAGCAATAACACGGCATGCGTATCGATTTGGTGCAGGTGCTGCCCGACCCGCTTATTGAAATCGCCCCCAAGGTGTCGGATGTATGGCAACAGCCTGTAACGCTGCAACCCGGCCAATGGACACAATTGGTAGCCCCGTCTGGCAGGGGCAAATCAACCCTGCTCAACATTATCTTCGGCAACCGCACCGATTACCAAGGCGAGGTGCTGATTGACGGTAAAAACATCCGCACCTTTAACGCCACCGATTGGGCACAACTACGCCGCCATAAGCTCTCCGTGGTGTTTCAAGACCTGCGCCTGTTTCCCGACCTGAGCGGCTGGGACAACCTTTTGCTCAAACAACAGCTCACCAACACCGTAACCAAGGAAACCGTAGGCGAAATGGCCCGCCAGCTGGGCATCCATCGCTTGCTGGAGAAGCCCTGCGGCACCATGTCGTTCGGCGAGCGGCAACGCTTTGCCATCATCCGCAGCCTGCTGCAGCCGTTCGAGTATTTGTTGCTAGACGAGCCCTTTAGCCACCTAGACGAGGCCAACCGCCGCATAGCCGCCAGCCTGATACGCCAAGCCTGCGCCGAACGCAACGCCGGACTGCTGATAGCGGGCCTCGGCACCGATAGCTATTTTACCTATCACCAAAGCCTGAAACTGGATGAAACTGACGGGTAAGATATTTTGGGGCAAACAAAGCCGATGGCAGCTCTCCGTAGCCACGGCTGGCTTTTGGATAGGGCTGTTCATTACACTGCTCTCGCTACAGTTTTATCTGGACATCAGGCAGCTATTCAAAGAAAGTGAGGACGAGAAGAGCTACATCATCGTGAACAAGACGGTGAACCTGATGAACATGTTCGACAAGAGCTTCTCCCGCTTTACCGAAACGCAGTTGGATAGCCTGCGCCAGCAGCCGTTCGTGAAAGATATGGGCGTGTTCCGCACCAACACGTTCAACATATACGCCGATGTGAGCGAGCAAATGGGATTGGCCTTTGACTTATACATGGAGAGCGTGCCCGACAGGTTTTTGGATACGTTGCCCTCCACCTTTGATTGGGACAGCACCGATGCCATTGTGCCCGTGCTGGTGGCCAGCGATTTTCTGCGCATCTACAACTTTAGCTTGGCCATGTCGCAAAAGAGCATGCCGCAGCTAAGCCCGCTCACCATCCAGCTTATTCCCATCAAAATCAAGATTTCCGGCAACGGCCGCTCAAGGCTGGTTACGGCCAAGGTGGTGGGTTTTACGGATAGGATACCCTCGGTATTGGTGCCCGAATCGTTTTTGCTGTGGGCCAACGAAAACTATGGCGACGAACCCGCCCCACAGCCCACTAGGGTAATATTGGAAGTAGACGACCCCGCCAGCACCATGCTGAAAGAATACCTGCAAGCAAAAAACTACGATACCAACCAAGACCAATTACGGTTGGGCAGCATGGCCAACACGCTGAAAATAATCAGCGGCGTTGCGGGTGGTATAGGGGGCATGTTCGTGTTCCTGTCGTTCGCTATATTCCTGATGAATTTCCAGTTGATTATTTCGCGCGCCAAATACGAGATAGCGCTGCTGTTGGATTTGGGCTATACGCCACGCCAACTGGCCCAAACGCTTAACCGGCAGTTCTTGTTTATTTTACTGGGCTGTGCGGCTACGGTAGTAGTAGTATTGGTAGTAGTAGTGGCGGCCGTACACGCTTTGCTTATTGATTACGGCCTTGCGGTGTCCCATGGCATTTCATGGGGTGTGCCCGTTGCGGCCGTTGTTTTGCTGTTGGTGCTCCAATCGTTTATATACTGGGGCATCCAACAAGGAATCAAAAAATAGGTTTGGTTTATTTCAAAATCTTCCCGCTATCGTTCTTCAAGTCGGGGTTGACGGGCTGTACCGGGGTTTCCGTACTCCTTTTCAACTCAAACTCGTTCATGAAACGGGTATTTACATAAACAAAACCCAATAGTAATAGGCAGAATGCTAGGAACAGTGCGTTGATGGAGTTATTAACTTTCATAGCTTCCCTGTTTTGCGGGTGGAGGAATCACTACTCTACTGTTAACTTAAACGTAGCCCTAGGTTATTTAGTTGTAAAAGATAAGGGTAATTTTTGTTATCGCCATAATATGACGAAGCGAGTTTATTAACAAAATACTTAACAACCAACGTCATCCCTATGTTTTAGGGGTGGATTAATTTTATTGTTTTTCTAAATTCTTAATGGCATTTTAATAGTGTTTTACTTGCCATACAGTGGCTAATAGCTGTGCGATAAGCCGCACAAGTGAATTGTAGTTACCATCCTTTCACTTCCGTATTTATATCCGCTATCCACTTTCGGGCATCCTGTTCATTAATAACTCGGTGCAGCACAATCAATCTATCCACAAAGGCCGATAGTTTTCGATAAGGGTCTTTTTGGCCCGTAAGGTTGTAATGGGCAAACCGTCGTTCGTCTCGTTTAAGATATTCTTTTACCGCCTGCTTGTTGTAGCATCCCATGTAGTTGGCCAAATAGCTGGCACAGTTTCTATAAACCTGTTGGTGGAATGGATGCATGGATTGAAAGGAAGCCTTTATGTACGGTTTGGCCCAAACCCACGCCGCTTGTCTTAGCTTTTCGGAGCCGAGAATTTTATATACGGTTTGCTTCTTGAAACCATCCCATCCTTTTCGATACTCCATAAAATCTTCACTGTAGTTTCCTCCACTTAAACCAAAACCATATCCGATGCATACCTGTGCTAAGTCTCCCAAAGGATAATCCCCGTATGTGGCAGGTTCGGTTCTAAGTGCTTCTAGCATGTGGCCCAAAAGTTTCGGCAAAGTCCATTTTATGGTGTCATATTCCCACCACAACATTTGGCTATTATCAGGTAAAATGGATGGCTGGGCTTGGATATTGCCCCATTCCGGCTCCTGTATGTTGTATCTGGCTATTAAGGATTTTGCACCAGAAGTATCAATATATCCCAAACTATCCCGGGAATGGTAATACCCGCCGAATTCATTAATATCCCTTAGGTTATAATCAAAGTTGGAAAGCACCTGATTTTGGGTATTGATGTAAACTGATTTGGGGCCTTTGCTGGCTTCTGCCACCCCACAGTAAAACGGACTAAGCTGCCCATACTCGAACGGGATTACTATTTCATTATGTTCGTTTACCCCGCCCCAAAGGCCATTCTTTTTTACAATGCCTATGCCATCTGAAAAAACCAATGCATTATCGTATTCATTAGGAATAATCCATTGCCCGTTGTAATCAATAAAACCCCACACTCCATCGGCCTTCACCACAAAAGCTTTACTAGCTAAGGGGTTTCCATGTTCGAAATACGGGCCGATGTAGTTAGCACGAAGCAACTCAAAATTATGGGGAACAAGTATTTCTCCTCTTGAATCCAACACCCCATAATATCCATTTAACTGTGCCAGAAAGATATTCTCGGGGATTTGATCCAGACTTTCATATTGGATTGGAATAACCACTTTGTTTTGAAAATCGACAAAACCATATTTACCGTTTTGCTTTACACGCAACAATCCTTCTCGGGTACAATCATCTATACTCTCGTAAACAAACGGTAAAAGCGTGTCGCCTTTTCCGTCAATTACTCCGTAAAGCCCTCCTTTGCCTACCATGTAACTATCAAAGTAATACGTGGTAACAACCTTATCGAATTGAGGTTCTACAAGTATTTGCCCTTTACTATCACATAGGCCCCATTTTCCGTTTTCCTTATACCAACTTATATGGGAGGGTACGGTTGCACAACCTGCTAGCAGCAATGCTAATACTATTGAAAGGAAAAACCTCATGCCTTTTTATCAGACAACGGTAAAACATGGAAAAACATTATGCATACCCTCAATATTGTTGGTTATCCAGCGCAGGGGTTTTAGGCAGGGTAATAACAATGTAGGGGTGTTGGGTGCTTTGGTGGCAAGCGTTGCAGTTGTTTACCAAATTAAGGTACGCCGCATCAAACTTCTCCTTGCTTTTAGCCGTAATGCTTTCCTCCAACAGTTGCAGTTGCGGCAACCCCATGGCCTTCATCAGTTTCGATACCTCCACGCCTTCGTCTACCACATTGGCCTCGGCCACTTCTTCCATGGCCTCCTCCATTTCGTGTACGTAAAAGCCAGCCAGCGGCCAGTTGCTGTTTTGCCCGGCAAAGTACAGTTTGTTGGCATGGCGTTGTATGTGGTTCATGGCTATGGCCACCTCAATTTCCTCTTCGCCATGCAGGGGTGCCGGGGCAGTGGGCTTATCGTTCCTTAACCCGTCAACCCGGCTGTTTAGTTGGCTAAGGCGCAGCATCAATACTATGTTCAAGGCCAACAGCAGCACAAAGGCCACCCAAATATAGATCTGTTTCATTTTCATGTGGAAAGCGGATTTGCCGGTAAAATTACTAATA
>CAYYZT010000239.1:5408-5644 GCA_964476015.1 uncultured Chitinophaga sp. | reverse complement strand
AAGGGTGGAAAGCAGCGCGGCGGTAACCAGCATGGTAATGCCCTCGAATATCTTTTCGTTGGGCCCCTCGAAGCTTATAGCCAGCATACGAAAGGCCACGCCCGCCGCCAAACTGGCCAACACGGCCGCCACCACGCCATAAACCACCGTTTTAACTTGGTGGGTGGTGCCGGTACGCTTAAGGAAACCAAGGATAATGCCCACAATCAATGCCGCTTCAAACGATTCGCGGAACA
>CAYYZT010000239.1:877-5398 GCA_964476015.1 uncultured Chitinophaga sp. | reverse complement strand
AACAGGATGATAAAACTCTCAATCACGGCTCTTAATTTTTAAATCGGGGCAAAGGTAAACCCAAAAACCATTGTTTGGAACGGTTCTAAATAAAATACCTTTTTGGGGTTAACGATTTCTTAACGGAAGATTTGATAGAAAACGGGGGCCAAGCTATCTGCCATGGCCCACGCCACGCGCTGGTTGCCGTTGGGCACTAGGTGTACATCGTCATAGAAAAGGGCCCGGTCGTCATCCAAAGCGTGTACTAGGCTAAAGGCGTAGGGGCGTAACAGGGCAAGGGTATCTATCTGGCTATAAATGTTCTCGCAAACCACCTTGGCCTTGCCGTCCATCGGCATGTTAGCCTCAAACTTGATGGGTTGCACAAACTGCACGTACCAAATGCCCTTGGCGCGGCAAAAATCCTGTATATCGTCCGTTAGCTGCCAGTAATTTTCGCAAAACGTGCCGCACACGTCTTTTTCGTGCTGTTGCAGCCAAGCATCGTTGCTCAAATCGCTGCTGCGCACCAAGGCTTCTTTTACACGGTTTATATTTTTGAAGAAATAGGCAAAGCGCGAGTAGGGCTTGTTGCGGAAACGGTTGTCTTTAATAGCCCTAAAATCGCGCCACTGGTGCGGCGGCAGGCTTACGCTGGTGGTCAAAGACTGGTTGAGGTAATACGTGAGCAAATCGTTGTAACCATCAAGGCCGATAATCAAATCGGGCCTGTAGCCTTGTATGATTGATTGGATAAGGATAAACTCCTGTTGCAGCACGTAGCCCGATATGCCCGCGTTCACCACTTCGATGTTGTCGGTATTGTAGCGTTGGCTCAGTTCGCGCTCCAAAAAATGGGCAATGCTGTTTTCCGGCTCTTTGCCCCGGGCCACGCTGCCCCCTATGAGCACTATGCGGTATTTTCCCATAGGCTTTTCAGGCGTATAGGTAGTTTTGAAACCGTGTACGTTAGTGCCCTCGCCTTGGTTGTACAGGTAGTAGAGGTATGGCTCGTCGTGTACGGCCTCTACGCTGGCGGTGCTGTCTTTTATCCAGAACACGAGGCCCAGCAACAGTTCCACCGCAAGCAACACTATAAAAGCCATTGCGGCCCAATATACCATGCGTTTCCAAAGGGGCCTGTGTGTTGTTTCCATTAGGTTTGCAAGATAGCTACAACCGTTATCAAAAACATATTCCGCTGTAAACTTTAACAACCGTTTGCATACGGGGTATGGGTTTCAGTATTTACGGGCACATACGGTACCTAGAAAATAAGAAGCCGGAACCTGATTACATCAAGTTCCGGCGTCCGTCCTACTGCTCGTTCTTATTTAAGCCAAGAATCGATCTGGCTTTTCAGTTCTTGCTTGGTTTTGCCTATTTTTTGTTGAAGGCGGCCCAATAGTTCGTCTTCTTTACCATCCACGTAGGTTACATCGTCCTCGGTCAGGTTTGCGTAGGATTGCTTCAGTTTACCTTTGATAACATTCCAGCTGCCTTTATAGCTCTCGTAGCTCATGATTTTAAGTTTTTGGTTTCAATAGAGAGCTATGTAAATTTTACGCCAAAATCTTAAGCTATTGATTGTCAGTATTATTTTGGATTGTTATTTTGCTATAATGAGGAAAACGTATGCGCCGTTTGTGGAGACAACTCTACGGTTTGGTGGGTGGTAGGGTAAGTTTGATTACGGATTGAATTAAGTTAAAGTCAAAAGGGCAATATAACTTTACATCTAATTAGAGATTGAAGGTATGCATTGAAGAGATTTATATAGTTTTGATAGTACACTCTACTTACGAACAGGTTTTATAACAATGGTAAAGAAAAAAGCGGATACGGCATTCAACCCACGGCACTATATGGAATTGGCTATTGAGGTAATGAATAAATCCCTACAAGAGCCACGGCTAGACAAGGTAAGCCCCAAAGTAGGTGCTGTATTGATAAAGTCCGATGGAACAGTGGAAACTGCCTATAGGGGGGAGCTTCGTCACGGAGACCATGCGGAATTTACCTTGCTTGAAAGAAAGAACAGAAGCATTTTGCTTGACGGCTCAATGCTGTTTGCTACGCTAGAACCCTGCGCACCTGGTGCGAGAAAACATCCGAAACTTTGTTGTGCCGAACGAATTGTAAACGCCCGTATCAAAAAAGTATGGGTTGGTATTGAAGACCCCGACCCAACTGTTGACAGGAAAGGGATAAAGTATTTGTTGGATAATGGCGTTGAAGTTGAAATGTTTGATGCCGATTTTCAAAGTCCTATTCGTGAGGCCAACAAGCAATTTATTGAAGAAGCAGAGATAAGAGCAAAGAAAGCCACAGAAGACAAGCAAAAGGAAGTTTTGTCAGAAAAAGAGAGGAGCGAACCCCGTGCGATACTTGATGATTTATCGGAAGCCCATCTTGGGGCATTCATTGCAAAGGCTAAACTAGATGTTGCACCCAATTCCCCGAAAAAATTATACAGGATACTTACCCAATTGGGTATTTTGGAACGTCAAGACGATAAAGAATATACGCCTACGGGTATAGGCTTGTTATTGTTTGGGAAGCGCCCTCAATTGATTTATCAAAATGCTTTGATACGTGCAACATATAAAACGAAAGGTAGGGGAGAAGATATTGAAACAATAGAAGGTCCTCTTATCTCACAGGCCGATAAAATTCAACAATGGTATGAAAACCACATCGGTAAACAAATAGACCGTTCTTCTGCTGAAAGAAAAGTTATCCATGATTATCCCTTAGTTGTTTTCCGCGAGGCTATAATCAATGCTATTGTGCATAGGGATTATGACATTGAAGGTGCTCCCATTTATTTTGAGATTAATGATGATGCTATTATTATTAAAAGTCCAGGAGAACCGGTTAAACCTATTACAATGGAGCAAGTAAAGCGATTTAGTGCCCCATCTCTCAGCAGAAACCCAAAAATCATGTATGTTTTTGACCAAATGGATTTGGTTGAGCAAAGGGGATTAGGATTTCAAACAATAAAGGATTTGCCTGTGAAGTTCAATTTACCTCTACCGATAGTTTCTTACGATGCTCCTTATATGGTAATGACTTTTCCTAAAAGTATTGATGGTGCTAGGAAGGTTGCAGATAGTCCTGATATAGCCAAACTTAGCGATGCGCAAATGAGGGGTTATGAGTGGCTAAAAACGGTTAGAGAAGTAAGTACAAGGGAATATTCTGTCCACTTTAATATTGGGTATAAAACAGCTCAAAGACATTTATCTGCAATGAGAGAACTTGGTTTGATACGTGATAATGGTGAAGATGTCAATTCCCCTTACTATAGATATGTTGTAAGTGAATACAGTAATGAAGTTGGACAACAAACGTAGAATGATGTCCAAGTAAAGGAATACAAAGTGTTTTTAGCATGTAAGCTTGGACATAAGGTTGGACATAGTGTCCAAGTATAGAGTAAAAAAGGAGTAAACATGGAAAGAGTCATAAAGTGGTGTATAAGATAAAAGATGACCACTTGAAGATGTAGAAGTAAGAGTACCTGAAGTGCTGTAAGGCAAACTCTAAAGATGGGTGTAAACAAATACTTTTATTGACATACCACCCTAAAACAAAAAGCACAAACATAGGCTATGCTATATTTGTGCTTCATTTGTAGAGGTCGAGAGCGGATTCGAACCGCTGTACGAGGTTTTGCAGAGCTCTGCCTAGCCACTCGGCCACCCGACCAATTATTAACAGGGACAGCAAATGTACGAAATTTACCGTTTTGTGCAAGCCCCTGCCGAAATACTAGAATGTTTTTTCCAGTTCCACGTAAACCCGCTCTATATCGCCGGCTATGGGCGGGTTCAGTTTGCTTATGCGCACCTTCATCCACTTAAGCTTTTGGTAGCGTGCCCCGCTAGTATCTATAATGCGCTGGGCCAGCCTTTCCAGCAGGTATTGCTTGCTGCCTTCCATTACCTGCTTCACCAATTTGTACACCTCTTCGTAGTTGATGGTGCCTTCCAGTTCGTCGGTTTGGGCGGCGGCGTCAAAATCGGTCTGTAAATACACGTCCACCCTAAAACGGTTGCCCAGTTCGCGCTCTTGGGGGTAATACCCGTGGTGCGCAAAAAAACTCAACCCCTCAAGTGCGATGATGCCCAATACAAATATGAGATATGAAATGAGAAATGAGAAATGAAAGATGGTATATGAAAACAAGAGTCGAAACCAATCAGTTTCACACTTCTTATTTCATATTTCCCATTTGTCAATATTCGTCTTCGTTGAAGAAGAAATCATCGCTAGTGGGGTAGTCGGGCCAAATGTCCTCGATTCCTTCGTAAATCTCTCCTTCGTCCTCCAATTCTTGCAGGTTCTCTATAACCTCTATGGGCGCGCCAGAACGTATGGCATAATCAATCAATTCGTCCTTGGTTGACGGCCAAGGGGCATCTTCCAAATAAGAGGCAAGTTCAAGTGTCCAGTACATAGTGAACCCAATTTTAATTAAGGTGCAAATATAGAATTTATATCAGTCTGTCAAAACGCCCACGGCGTTTTGAC
>CAYYZT010000239.1:0-867 GCA_964476015.1 uncultured Chitinophaga sp. | reverse complement strand
GGCGTTAAATTGTTTGGCAAACCGAAAATTTATTGCAACTGCCTGAAAACCTATCTTTTACGAGGGTTCCAAGCAATTTCCTCCGCCCCGTCTTTATGGGCCAGGTAGCGGGCCAGTACAAACAGGTAGTCGCTCAAGCGGTTCAAGTACCTGATTGCCAACTCGTCCACAGGTTCCTGTTCGGCAAGGCCCACCACCAGCCTTTCGGCGCGGCGGCACACGCAGCGGGCCACATGGCTGTAAGATGCCGCCAAATGGCCGCCCGGCAGTATAAAGTTCTTTAGCTCGGGCAGGGATTCGTTCATGCGGTCCATCTCTTTTTCCAGTGCCTCCACATCGGCATCCAGCAAGTCTGGCAGTACCATCTTGCTATGTTCCGGGTCGGCGGCGAGCGATGAGCCGAGCGTGAACAGGCGGTCTTGCACCTCTTTTAGCAAGGTGCGTATGTGCCCGTCTTGCGCCATATCCCGCACCACGCCCAGCCATGAGTTCAGCTCGTCCACCGTACCGTATGCCTCTATGCGCACGTGGTGTTTGGGCACCCGGGTGCCGCCGATGAGCGAGGTGGTGCCTTTATCGCCTTTGCGGGTATAGATTTTCATTGCGGAATGGGGTTAAGTGGGCCGAAAGATACGCAACGGGGCCATATCTTGCCCCTGTTGTGCCTTGTGGATATGTGGAATAAGGAAGACCTAAAAACAAAAAAAGCCGGGCTCACCACAGCCCGGCTCTTCACCATTTCACCAAAAAAGAATACTGTTATTGCCGTTAGTAAATATCGTTTATTGTTTCTTAAAGGTCAGTTGTTCTTGGGCGGTTACCTGCACCACCATTACATCGGGCATCAGGTCGAACACTTCCATCTCT
>CAYYZT010000238.1:0-5646 GCA_964476015.1 uncultured Chitinophaga sp. | reverse complement strand
TGCAACTCCATCACCACCGTCACTTTCTTTCCGTTCCGCAGGGCATTTATCAAAGCATTTACCACTGCCGAAACACGCGATACCCGGTATAGCGTAATGTAGATTTCCGTTACCTTAGGGTCGATGGCCGCCTCTTGCAAGAAGTCAATTACGTGGTGAAACGATTGGTAGGGCAAGTGTAGCAGCGTATCCTTCTTCGCAATGGTTTGGAAGATGCTGGTATAGGGCTTTAGATATTTGTGCGACAAGGGCTGTATGGGGGTATAGCGCAAGTGCTTCAGGCCCAAGTCGGGAAAATCGATAAAATCCTTAAAGTTGTGGTATCGCCCCCCGGCCACAACCCTGTCATCGGTAGTCAGGTTCAGTTTTTGGCGCAGGAAATCCAAAAGGTCGATAGGTATCTCCTCATCGTAAATAAACCTTACTGTGTGGCCTAAATGCCTTTTTTTGAGGCTTTTGGAAAGCGACTCCACAAAGCTGGACGACACATCGTTGTCGATATCCAACTCGGCATCCCTAGTAAGCTTAATGGTATAAGCACTCAATTCGTCCATCTCAAAGAGATAAAAAATCTTGCGCAGGCTGTAACGTATCACGTCATCCAGCAAAATGATGTATTTGTTGCCGTTTTCTTCCGGCAATACCAAAAAACGGCCACGCACGTTAGTTGGCATTTCTATAAGCGCATACCGTACTTTTTCGGCCCCTTTACTGCTGCTCATTTTCACGGCCAAGTATATATGGCGCTCGCTTAGCACGGGCCAATCTTGGATGTGGTCAATCATAATAGGGGTAATTATGGGCCGCACTTGGTCGTCAAAGTACCTTTCAACAAGCTTGCCCTGCTTTTCCGAAAGGTCTTTTTCGTTCAGGAAGAATACCCCTTCTTTTTCCAGTTCGGTTTTGATTTGGGCATAGGTTTCATCGAAGATGAAACGGTGTTTGCGGGCCGTATCCCTTATCTGTTGCAGTATTTCGGCAGGTGTGCCACCAAGGATACCACTGTTTTTGATATTGAGGTGCACGATGCGCCTGATGGTGGCAAACCGCACTCGGTAAAATTCGTCTTGGTTGTTGGAGAAAATGCCCAAAAAACGGAGCCGCTCAATAAGCGGTACGGTTGGGTCGGCGGCTTCCATCAGCACCCTTTCGTTAAATGCCAGCCAACTAATTTCGCGGTTAATAACCTGTTCGTTTCTTTTAGCCATGATAAACGGGTTTATTACCCCCCTATGGCAATGATAAGAAATGAATAACAGGCAAGGAAATAAAGGGTGTTAAGAATTGTACAATGAGCCGTCCAGACACTAAAGAACTGCCCCCCGAGTAAACGCGCACCGCGAGCTTTACCACCCGGGTGTCCGGATGACTTGTTTCGCCAACAGTATAGATTGCCATTCGGTTTCACCACTATTCTCCATTGGGCCGTCAGGCCACTGAACCAGTGCAAGTGGCCTGACGGCTTAGTTGGAGTGAGTATATGGCTTCATTGTAACGGTGAACCGGGCCACAACCAGCCGTCCGGACACTAAAGGACTGCATTCCCCGAGCAGCAAACGGACACCGCGAGTTTCATCGCACGAGTGTCCGGACGACTTGTTTCGCCAACAGTATAGATTGCCATTCAATTTCACCACTATTCTCCATTGGGCCGTCAGGCCACTTGTGTTGATGCAGTGGCCCGACGGCTTAGTTGATATGAGCAAAATGGTTTTATGATAACGATGAATCTGGCCACAACCAGCCGTCCGGACACTAAAGAACCGCATCCCCTGTGTAGCGAACGGGCATCGTGTGCTTTCCCACAAGAGTGTCCGGACGACTTGTTTCTCAAATTTCTGTGTCGTTGTTCAATGTTATTACTATTCTCCATTGGGTCGTCAGGCCACTTGTGTTGGTTCAGTGGCCTGACGGCTCGTTGATATGAGCAAAATGGTTTTATGATAACAATGAATCTGGCTACAACCAGCCGTCCGGACACTAAAGGACTGCCCCCCGAATAGCAAGGCACCGCGAACTTCACCGCACGAGTGTCCGGACGACTTGTTTCGCCAACAATATAAATTGCCATTCAATTTCACCACTATTCTCCATTGGGTCGTCAGGCCACTTTCCAGAACTATGCATGAATTATTTGGCTAACCGTCCTTTTCTAGGCAATTTTATCCCAAACATTATCGCTTACTACAGCATAGCTATCACTCATAAAACTTTGCATATCCAAGTCAGCCAATTCCATTGCTAATTGTCTATTGCATAAAGTACCTTGGCGCATCTGGGCAAAATCTTGGAAAGAGGAGTAATTCCAATCCTCCATTTTACCAACCAACCCAGCACGAATGGGGTTTTGATGGATATAGTGCATGCAAATATCAATCCCGTTAGCGCCTGGCCAATAATCTGTCTCAACCGGCTTTACCTTAATCTTTTGTTGGAACAAAGATCCCGTAATGTTATTTTGCTTGTTGATGGCCCGGGTGTATGAACTTTGGAGCCCACCCAGTTTATATGAAAGTGACTGGATAAATTTATGGTCATCGCTATTGACAAAACATCCTCTTTCGCTGGGGCGCAGCAGTAAATGGAAATGATTGGGCATCAAACAATAGCACAAGATATCACAATCCCCGAGCAGTTCTCTCTTCATTTTTCTAATGAAATACTGATAGTTGGTTTCATTAAAAAAGATGTTTTGCCGATTGTTTCCCCGGTTATAAACGTGATAAACCTGTGTCGGCTCAAATTTCACCTTGCTGTATGTTTAATCAACCGCCACTGGTTTCCACCAACGGTTGAATCCCATAAAAACCCTTCATTTTTTCCACCACGTAGTCCAGTTCGTCGTAGGTGTTGTGCCTACTGAAAGAGAAGCGCACATTGGCACGGCCGGGTTCTATGGGCAGCTCGCGCAACACGTGCGAGCCTTGGTCGGAGCCGGAGGTGCAGGCACTGCCGGCGGAGGCGGCAATATTGTTGATATCAAGATTGTAAATCAAAAAATCGGAGTTCTCGTTCGGCGGGAAGGAAACGTTCAGCACTGTGTACAGGCTATCGTCGCCATAGTTACCGTTTACTTTAAGGTCAGGAATAGCCTTTACCAGCTCGGTATACAGATATTCTTTGAGGTCTTTGATATAGCTGTGGTACTCTAACAAATGTTCATAGGAACTCTCCATTGATTTGGCCAAACCTACGATGCCATAAATATTCTCCGTGCCAGCGCGCATGTTGCGCTCTTGTGCGCCGCCGTGTATCAAGGGGCACAGTTGCCTATCGTTGCGAATAAACACAAAGCCCGCACCCTTAGGCCCATGGAATTTATGCCCCGAACCACTGATAAAATGTACCTGTGTTTTCTGCAAATCGATGGGAAAATGGGCCACCGTTTGTACCGTATCGGAAAAGAACAGGGCATTATATTCTTGGCAAAGAATAGCCACCCTGTCAATATCCAGCAGGTTGCCAATCTCGTTGTTGGCATGCATCAAGGCTACCAAAGCCTCGCTGCCGTATAGTTGCAGCAGGCGTTCCAAATCGTCGAACACCACATTGCCCCGTTCGTCCAATTGTACGTAATGGGCCTCTACCCTACCCGCTTTTTCCAACGATTCCACTGCATGGGTTACACAATGGTGCTCTATTTTGGAAGTGATAATATGCTTAACGCCATATTTCTCCACGGCACATTTCAGTACCAAGTTAGCACTTTCGGTGCCGCCACTGGTAAAGAAAATCTCGCCTACGGAGGCATTCAGGTATTTGGCTATGGTTTTGCGGGCCTTTTCAATGGCGGCCTTGGTTTCGCGGCCATAGCCGTGTATGGAAGATGGGTTGCCGTATTGCTCGGTAAGGTAGGGCATCATGGCTTCCAGCACTGCTGTATCGATTGCCGTAGTGGCCGCATTGTCCAAATAAACTTTCATAACCTCCACATTAATTTCCGTATGCAAAGGTACTGTTTTTGGTTGGATGGTCCACGGCCTACAGTCAACGGACTTTTACGTATAGTGTTACAGCTTTGTACTTTCAGAAGATTAGTCCCACTTGTCGCAGAAGCGTTTCTTGAAGGCGGCTTTCTCCTCTTCGGATATGCCGGTGAGCTTCTCCTTCATACGGGCCTTCCAACCATCGTGGTGATGGTGGCCCTTGCCCCAGCCGCCCACCAATAGGCGGCCCAGCAGCATAAGGCCCAAGGCTTGGGCAAACATAATCTCCGGGCCGTTGAAAAGCACCGGTATCAGCCAGTTCCAGAGGGTCATGGTAAGAAACCCCATAGCTGTCACAAAAACCAAAGCCAGTATTACGAAACGAAGTATGCGCATAAAATCCTTTTTAGTCCATGGTCCACGGTCGATGGTCCATAGTTATATTGAAATCAGTATAATTTAGTTTCCCAGTTCGTCGTATAAGTCTTGCAGCCTTAGGCGCAGGTAGCGCACGGCATAGTGCTTTCGGCTAAGAGCCGTGTTTACCGTAACCCCTTGCTCCTCCGCTATTTCCTTAAAGCTCTTGTCTTCAAACTCGTGCCACGCAAACACTTGGCGCTGCTCGGTGGGCAGTTCTTCCAAAGCCTCTGCAATGCGTGCCATTATTATGTTTCGGGCATATTGTTCGTCGGGCAGGCCGCTTAGGTCGGGTATCAGTTCCTCTAGGCCGCGGCTTTCTCCGTCCTCGTCATCGTTCGCAAACGTAAGGTTGCTAAAGGTTTCGGGCTTTTTCTTACGGCTGCGGTCTATTATTTTGTTACGGGTAACGGTATAAAGCCAAGCACTGGTGCGGTCTATGCCTTCTATGGTGCGGTATACCTCCACAAATTGCGAAAAGACATCCTGCATAATATCCTCGGCATCTTCGGCAACACGTACCCGTTGGCGGATAAACCGCATCAACTGGCCTTTCATGGAGTTGAAAACACCGACTATTTCTCGGTCTTTATCGGGCATTGCGGTAGTAGTGGCGCGTTCCATTAAGGGGTAAGACGGGCATCGGGCGCGAATATTTTACGAAAGGTAATTTTACCTCAAATTTGCGGTATTGCGGCATTTTTTTGAGGCATTTTTGCGGTATAATAGCTCAATTTTAAGATAAAATGTCGCAATTGAGCTAGATTCGGGTACAAGTTACAACTAATGAAAAAACTCATCCTTCCCAAAACCATCAACTTGTTATCAGAACAGGAATCATTAAAAAATGGTTTGGACTTCGAAAAGTTAAAACAGCGTTTCGAGACCAGTGTGGTAGAAGGTTATCAATTGGCTCATCCCGAAGCGGTGCAACTATTCTCTTTCTCTGCAAAGGTTAATGTGGACAATCCAAGGCTTTGGCCGCTGTTTGAAGCATTATCCAAACTGCTACCTGAGCCTGTTTGCACCATATATGGCTGGAAAGATGACAGCGAGGGTATCCGTTTTGGAAGATATGATAGTTATGCAGCTCTCTGGAAAGCTGTCGTACCTTTCGAGAAAGCCATTACGGAAGACGGCTACCTTCAGTTTGGGCTACTGCATAACACGGAAACCGAATTGGTGGAAGTGTTTGTTACCGAATCCAAGTACATCCAGTTTTGGGGCACCGATCAAGGAGCATTTGAACAGGTTATGGAGAAATTCGGCCTGCCGCTGATCCAGCAATTAGAGTTTGTGGATG
>CAYYZT010000237.1:0-5653 GCA_964476015.1 uncultured Chitinophaga sp. | reverse complement strand
GAAAGCCACCGACACCTTGAAAGTGGATGTAACACCCAAGCCGCACGACCACCCGTCGGGCGAGGTGATTGCCGAGAAAAACGGACTGAAGCTGACCAAAGTGGAGGGCTCGCCCGATTTCCCCCAAGCCAGCCTCAAAATAACCAACCCTACCGACGGGGCTACTCTAAAAGCTGGGCCAAACAAGTTTAGCTACGAAGTGGCCAACTATGAACTGGGCGCGCAAACCGGCAGCGACCACACCGCCCATTGCGCCAACAGTGCCCAAGGCCAGCATATCCATCTTATACTCAACAACGAGCCTTACACGGCCCACTACGAAACCAGTTTCGACCAAGAGTTGAAAGCTGGCCACTATGTGGCGCTGTCGTTCCTTTCGCGCTCATATCACGAGAGCATTAAAAACGGTTCGGCCTATCAGCTCATACAGTTTAATGTGGGCACGGCCAAAGGCAAGAATGTTGACTTGAAACAGCCGTTGATGTTCTATAGCCGCCCGAAAGGGGAGTACAAAGGCCCAAAAGAGACGGAAAAGGTATTGCTCGATTTCTTTTTGGCGAACGTAGACCTCTCCGAAAAAGATTATAAAGTACGCGCCACCATTAACGGTACCGACTTTTTGCTCACCAAGTGGGAGCCAGTATTTATTGAAGGATTGCCCTTGGGCGATGTAACGATAAAACTGGAGCTGTTGGATAAGGATAACAACCTTGTAAACGCTCCCTTCAACCCCGTGGAACGCACGGTGAAGTTGTTGGCACAGTAGGCTTTATGCTTTAATATGCAAAAAACGCCCCTGCAATTGCGGGGGCGTTTTTATTGGTAAAGGGTGTTGTGTGCGAGCTGGAAGCTCGGTGTTACCTAGGTCCTCGTTGGAAACGAGGACCAGTTATTTCCAGTTCCAATCCTCATTAAAAGTGTGGATACTGGAGAAGCTGTTTGAGGACTATCGTGCCAATACCCTCCTTGTGCTAATCTAAGGTTACAGGATGATAGTTTGTTAAGCCTAGAAGTCCGATTATACAACTCGTAACCCGTAACCCATAACGCTCCTCGTTACTTTCCGTCTAAATTCCGTATTTTTGCCCCCGATGGAACAATACGTGGTTTCGGCGCGGAAGTACCGCCCCCGTAAGTTTGAGGATGTAGTAGGGCAGGAGGGTGTTACCAACACGCTCAAAAATGCCATACGCAGTGGCCATTTGGCCCATGCGCTGCTATTCTGCGGCCCTCGCGGGGTGGGCAAAACCACCTGTGCCCGTATCTTGGCCCGCATGATAAACTCTACCCAAGGGGTGGACAATTTCGACCCGAACAACGAACCCGCCATCGACGAGAGCTTCAACGTGTACGAACTCGATGCGGCTTCCAACAACTCCGTGGACGACATACGTGCCTTGGTGGACCAAGTGCGCATACCGCCGCAGGGTGCCAAATACAAGGTATATATCATCGATGAGGTACACATGCTCTCCACCGCGGCCTTCAACGCGTTCCTTAAAACGCTGGAAGAGCCGCCGGGCTACGCCGTGTTTATCTTGGCAACCACGGAGAAGCACAAGATTATCCCTACCATCCTCTCGCGTTGCCAGATATACGATTTCAACCGCATTACCATAGACGATACGGTAAGCCACTTGGAAGGCATTTGCCAAACCGAGGGCATCACCGCCGACCCGAACGCCTTGCACATCATTGCCCAAAAGGCTGACGGTGCCTTGCGCGACGCGCTTTCGCTGTTCGATAGGCTGGTGGATTACAGTACCCGCCGTTTGACGTACGAGAGTGTGCTGGTGAACCTGAACATACTCGATTACGATTACTTTTTCCGCATTACCGACCAACTGCTCAGCCAAGACCTTACGGGCCTCATGTTGAGCTATGACGAGATTGTGCGGAAAGGTTTTGAAGGAGATACGTTTATCGGTGGTTTGGCCGACCATTTCCGAAACCTGATGGTGGCGCGAGACTCGCAAACCATCAAGGTATTGGAGGTAAGCGGCGACTTGAAGCAACGCTACCAACAGCAGGCCGTGCTGGTGCCGATGGGCTTTTTGATAAATGCCCTGAACCTTGCCGCGCTATGCGAGGTGAACTTTAAAACCAGCCGCAACAAACGGCTGCACGTGGAGTTGGCACTGATGAAAATGTGCTATCTGCCAGCCGCCATCCAACTTGCCGCAAACGGCGAGGCCACAAAAAAAAACTCCATAACTGAACAAACCGTCCCTGTGCAGCCTGCGCAACGGCCTGTAAATCAGCCACAACCAACCGTGGCTAAGGCGGCGGAGCCAGAGGCAAAGCCGATACAGCAGCAGCCAACGGCACCGGCTAAGGCGGCGGAGCCAGAGGCAAAGCCGATACAGCAGCAGCCAACGGCACCTACTCCTTCGCCGCCATCGCAAACAAGTACACCGCCTAGTACGCCACAGCCCGTAAAGCAGATGCCTACGGGTGGCATGGGTGCCGGGCTGGGTATTACGGGCTTCAGCTTGGCTGCGGCCAAACAGGCCAAGCCCGAAACGGCCAAGAAAGAAGAGGAAGATACTTCCACGCCCACCGAAATAGTGGACCCCGCCAAGCTGGCCGAGGCATGGAAAGCCTATTTGGAACAAACCACGGATACCGTAAAGGCCACTTTGCAGAGGGGTTTGTACCGCTTGGAGGATAACAAGATAAAAGTAGTATTGGCTACCACCGTGGCCAAGGATTTGTTTGAGCCGGAGCGCATCAATTTTAAAAACTTCCTACAGGTTCAGTTGGGCCTTGAACGGATAGTGGTGGAGGTGGAAGTGGACAAAGCCCTTGCCGAGGCCAGTGCCCCCCGCAAAGCCTTTAGCAGCCGCGAAAAACTGATACAAATGGCGGAAAAAAACCCGGCCATTCTGAAATTGAAAGACAATCTGGATTTAAAGTTCGACCTATAAACACGCTATGAAATTTACCATACACCCTTTTTTGGTTTTGTTGTTGATGGCCCCGCTTTTGTTGGGCACGGGTTGTAAAACCGGCAACAACAACGCTGGCAATACTTCCAAATATAAGTACGAATCGGTGCCCGGCGACCCGTTGAACGCCCGCATTTATACTTTGGAAAACGGGCTGAAAGTGTACCTTACCGTAAACAAAAAAGAACCGAGGATACAAACCTATGTGGCCGTTCGCGCCGGTTCCAAATCCGACCCGATGGAAACCACGGGCCTTGCCCACTACTTGGAGCATATGGTGTTTAAAGGCACGCATACCATAGGCACCGTGAACTGGGAAAAGGAGAGCGTGTTGCTGAACCGGATTTCTGACCTGTACGAAAAGCACCGCCAAACCGCCGACCCAGAGCAGAAAAAGGCCATCTACAAGCAAATCGACAGCCTCTCTTACGAGGCATCGAAATATGCCGTGCCCAACGAGTACGACAAGATGATTACTTCCCTTGGCGCGAAAGGCACCAATGCCTATACTTCGGTGGAGCAAACCGTGTATGTAAACGATATACCCAGCAACGAACTGGAAAAGTGGCTGATGGTGGAGGCAGAGCGTTTCCAAACGCTGGTACTGCGCCTGTTCCATACCGAGTTGGAAACGGTGTACGAGGAGTTTAACCGTGCCGAGGACAGCGATACCCGAAAATCGTGGTACGAGCTGAACAAAGCTCTTTACCCCAACCACCCTTACGGTACCCAAACCACCATTGGCAAAGGCGAGCACCTGAAGAATCCGTCGATGGTGAACATCCACAACTACTTCGACAAATATTATGTGCCGAACAACGTGGCCATCTGCCTTTCCGGCGATTTGGACCCGGATAAAACCATCGCCCTTATCGATAAGCATTTCGGTAGCTGGAAACAGAAAAACGTGGAGCCGTTCACCTTTACCAAAGATGCTTCGCTTACCAAAGCCCTAGAGTTGAACGTGAGTGGCGTGCAGCAAGAGCACCTGCGTATGGGCTTTAGGCTGGAAGGTGCCGGCAGTAAAGATGCTTTGATGGGCAAATTACTGGGCGAGGTGTTGAG
This sequence comes from uncultured Chitinophaga sp., assembly GCA_964476015.1. Taxonomy (GTDB): domain Bacteria; phylum Bacteroidota; class Bacteroidia; order Chitinophagales; family CAIOSU01; genus CAIOSU01. The sequence goes on along the minus strand of CAYYZT010000237.1, from coordinate 1,640 downwards.
CAACGGCCAAGCGGGATTGATTGACCTCAACCTCAATCAAAAGCAAACCGTGCTGGGCGCTTCGGCCTATTTGGTGGAAATGGTGGACTACAGCACCTTTATGTTTTATGGCCAACCCCGCCAAGGACAAACGTTGCAGCAGGTAAAAGATTCTTTGTTGGCCCAAATAGAGTTGGTAAAACAAGGCAAGTTTGATGATTGGTTGATTGATGCCTGTATCAAAAACCTACGCCTGCAACGCATGCAGACCTTGGAGAGCAACAGCCGCCGTGCCGATTACTTTGTGGATGCTTTTATCCAGAATGCCGATTGGAAGGATTATATCTTTGAGTTGGAAGCAATGTCCAAAATAACCAAGGCGGAGCTGGTGGCATGGACCAAGGCAAAATTCGCCAACAACTACGTGGTGGTATATAAAAACCTCGGTGAGCCAAACCGCCATAAAGTAGAGAAGCCCACCATTACCCCCGTAGTAATGAACCGCGATACCGCTTCTACGTTTTACAACAAGCTTGCTGCCGTACAGTCGGAGCGTTTGGAGCCACAGTTTTTGGATTACGATAAACTGATTACCGAAACCAAAATGGCCAATGGCATTCCGGTTAGTTATATCAAAAATGACGTAAACGGCTTGTTTAGCCTCAATTACATTTTGGATATGGGCACCGACCATGACCAGATGCTCGGGCTGGCCGTGCAATATCTGCCTTACTTGGGTACCGATAAATATACCGCCGAAGACCTACAAAAAGAGTTCTTCCGCTTGGGGCTGAGCTTTGATGTGAATACCGGCAGGGATAGGGTATATGTGAGCCTGAGCGGTCTGGATGAATCGTTTGAGGAAGGGGTGAAGCTTTTCGAGCATATCCTTGCTTCGGTGAAGCCAGACGACAAGGCCCTGCAAGACTTAGTGGAAGGCATCCTGAAACAACGCGCCGACCAAAAAAAGAACAAGGGTGCCATTCTTTCGGGTGCTATGGTGAGTTATGCCAAATATGGCCCCAAATCGCCGTACACCAATATTTTAAGCGAAGCGGAGCTGAAGCAGGTGAAAAGTGCGGACTTGGTATCAAAATTGAAAGCCCTTACCGGCTATAAGCACCGCATTTTCTATTACGGCACCAAAAACGACAATGCCGTGGTGGGCGTATTGAACCAACATCACCAAACCCCGGCTACTTTGGCAGAGTATCCAAGTTCGGTTCAGTTCAACGAGTTGGATTTCAAACAAAACCAAGTCTATTTCGTGCATTACGACATGAAGCAGACCGAGCTGTACCTCATTACCAAAGGCCAGAAGTTCGACAAGGCTTTAATGCCATATGCTTCTTTGTTCAACGAGTATTTTGGTGCGGGCCTTTCTTCCATCGTGTTCCAAGAAATACGCGAGGCGAAGGCGTTGGCCTATTCTGCTTACTCGTTCGTTAGTTCGCCGCGCTTGGCCACGGAGTCGCATTATATTGCGGCCTACATCGGTACCCAAGCCGATAAGCTGGACGATGCCACCGCCGCCATGATAGCCCTGATGAATAACATGCCGCAGGTAAATGCCCAGTTTACCGGTGCCAAGGATGCTGCCCTTAAGCAACTGGAAAGCAGCCGTGTAACGGGTGCAGCCATTTTTTGGCATAGGGAAGTGG
>CAYYZT010000236.1:0-5691 GCA_964476015.1 uncultured Chitinophaga sp. | reverse complement strand
CATTAACTTGATGCAGGATACCGAATACGGCCTTACCGCTGCCGTGTACTGTGATAGCCAAAAACGTGCGGAGAACATCCTCAAACAAATGCACACAGGCACCGTGTATTGGAACTGCTGCGACCGCGTAAGTCCTTACCTGCCTTGGAGCGGGCGTAAACATTCAGGCATCGGTGCCACCTTATCCCATATAGGTATTCGGGCATTTACCAAGCCAAAGGCATATCATTGGAGGGGATGAGGCTTCTTTAGGGCTTAAAATTCTCCATTGGGCAGGATGGGTAATTTGCCTTGGCAAGTTTGTGATTTATTTTACTGATTTAAAATAAAATAAATTCGATTATTGTGATTGATTATTGAAATATTATAATTACTTTGCGGGTATTAGTTCAACTAAACCCGCTATTATGACCAATTTCAATGAAACCCTTTTCCGGGAAAGCTCTTACGAACAAATCCGGGAGGCCGACTACCAAAAGTTGATGGCCAGTGTGGCACACAATGTGCAGCAGGCCGAGGCCGAACTTACCGACACTACCGCTGCCAACCCTTTACTGCTGGCGGCCGTTTTCAACGACTTTGCCTACATTGGCGGCACTATGTACAACAACCCCCGGGTAGTAGAGGGATGGGTTGCGGAAATAACCGCCAAGGTATCCATGTACCAATGGGAAGTAGTATGGGGGCCTTCTTGGCATTATCCCGGTTCGCCTGCTTGGTACGAATCCGATGCCTGTGTGTTTATTGCCCGCAACCGAGCCAATGGCGATATGATGGTGGTGATAAGGGGTACCAATTTCCTAAGCATGGACTCATGGTTGCAGCAGGATTTCGATACCGGGGTTATGGTAAATATTGCCGACATGGTTCCGAATGTGCCCAAGGATGCCTTGGTGGCCCGCGGCACGCACAAAGGGTTGGGGCTGATAACCAACTTGCATAGCAATGGACACAATGTAAGCTTTTACCTTTCCACGCTGCCCACCAAGCCCAACAACATTTTTATAACAGGCCACAGCCTAGGCGGTACCTTGGTGCCGCCCATGTTTGTTTTCCTCAACCATTGGCTCAACAAGGATATCAATGGCTCTGTTAGCAACATCATCCCCATCAGCTTTGCGGGCCTTACGCCCGGCGAGACCAATTTTAACAACTACTTCAACAAAGTGCTTTACGGCCGCCCGTTTTATCGGTTTGTAAACTCGCTGGACATTGCACCCTATTGTTGGTATTCCAAGCACGGCGTACTGACCATATACGACGACAACGAGAAAAATCACAACGGCTGTGGCACGGTTTGGTTTAAACCGACACCGGTAATCGACGTGCTTTTTTGGGGCATCGAAGGTTGGTACCAAGAAATCAATAGCAAATACCTTTTGGGCGGCCATTGTTCCCAGCCCTACGATTTATGGGAAACCTTGGCCATGTACCAACACCATGTAACTACCTATTTAGCCCTGATGGTGGGCAACAGCGGCAAGGTACGCGAGTTGTGGGAAGCCCGCCAAGAAACTGTAGTGGCCGATGAAGTGGCATAATTTCTATTGATTGCCACAGAAAATACCCGCTGGCTGAATGGCTGGCGGGTATTTTTATTGGGCCTGTTTAGCAGCTACGGCTTTTGCCCAAGTATTACCCCGCTCCCATACTTCGAAAGTAAAGGCGTGTTGGTGTTTTTCGTCGGCGGCATGTGGCTCGGATTTAACCAAATGCCATTCTGTGTTGTCCAGTGTAAGGAAATGCGTGTCAGCTTCGGGGAAATGGGCGTGTACGCGGGTAAGGTACACGCGGTTGGTAATGGGCAGTGCCAGCGCGAAAATATCGGAGCCACCGATAACCATAATGTCGTCGTCGCCTTTTTCTTTGGCCAAGCGCATGGCATCGTCAAAGCTATGCACCACCTCCGCGCCTTCGGCGGTATAATCCTTTTGGCGGGTGATAACAATATTGGGGCGTTTGGGCAATGCCTTACCGAGCGAATCGAACGTTTTGCGGCCCATGATAACGGGATGCCCCATGGTGACCTGCTTGAAAAACTTGAAATCGTCGGGCAGATGCCACAGCAACTCGTTGTTTTTGCCGATGGCGTTGTCTTCCGCCGCGGCCACTACCATGCTCACTACCGTCATACGCTCACTGCTGCTTTAATGTGGGGGTGCGGGTCGTAGCCCACCAGTTCGAAATCTTCATACTTAAACCCGAAAATATCCTTCACGCCGGGGTTAAGTTTCATAGTCGGGAAAGGGCGCGGTTCGCGGGTAAGTTGCAAACGGGCCTGCTCCAAGTGGTTGTTGTACAGGTGCGCGTCGCCGAAGGTATGGATAAATTCGCCGGGCCGTAGGTCCGTGGCCTGTGCTACCATCAGCGTAAGCAGCGCATAGCTGGCAATATTGAACGGTACCCCGAGAAACACGTCCGCACTGCGCTGGTACAGTTGGCAGCTCAGTTTGCCGTCGGCCACGTAAAACTGGAACAAACAGTGGCACGGCGGCAGGGCCATGTTCTCAATGTCGGCCACGTTCCACGCGCTCACAATGTGGCGGCGGCTGTCGGGCTTGGTTTTTATTTGATGGACGAGCTGGCTAATCTGGTCTATTTGGCGGCCATCGGGCGTAGGCCAGTTACGCCATTGGTAGCCGTACACCGGGCCGAGGTTTCCGTTTTCGTCGGCCCATTCGTCCCAAATGCCCACGCCGTTATCTTTCAGGTATTTGATGTTGGTGTCGCCCGAAAGAAACCACAGCAACTCATGTATAATGCTGCGCAAATGAAGTTTCTTGGTGGTAAGCACCGGAAAACCCTGTGCCAAATCGAACCGCATTTGGTGCCCGAAAACGCTGTACGTGCCCGTGCCGGTACGGTCTTCCTTTTTGGAACCCGTTTCCAGTATCAGTTTCAGTAAATCGAGGTATTGTTGTTCGGCGGACATGGTATCAAAGATACAAATTGTCCATGGTCGATGGTCCATAGTCCATGGAAAAAAGGTTGATTGGTTATTCGGTATACGGTAATTAATTCCAAATACAGATGCAGTTTTACCATGGACCATGGACCATCGACCGTGGACCATCGACCAACCTATCCTTCCACCCCCAATTGCAGCTTCTTTTTCTCCAAGTCTACGTCTTCCATCCAGTTGCCGTCCGGCTGTGGCGGGGCGAGGGTGATGGGGTTGCCCAGATAATCCACCCGCTTGCCGGGGTAAACGTGCGTTTCCCAAAGGTAAGCTGCCAAGGAGGAACGGTTGAGGTTCGGGTGGATATAAGGCTCGATTTCCTTTTTGTGATACTCGGGCAGCAAACTCCAGTGCAGGCCAGGTTTTTCGTGGTGGATGCCGTGAAAGCCGTTGTTGAACGCGAAGTAGTTAAGAAAAGGCGCAGTAAAATTGCGGGAATGGTTGTACTCGTGCGTTTCGTCGCAGCCGTCGTGCTGCCAGTAGTTGGTGCCCACAATGCCCCAAGCGGCGTAAAAATGCGGTATAAACAACAACAATATCGCCTTGGGCCAGTCGATGATGAGCAGCGTTACCTTTATGCCCATCACTACGGCCATTTCCAGCAAGTACTGGCGGTACCAATTGGGCCGCTCCTTGCGCATCATGTTGGCAAATACCTGCTCGTCCTTCATAATGCCGGGCACCATGATAAAGAAAAACAGCAGTTGGTTGAGGAAATTCCACTTGAAACGCGCTTTTTGCGTGCGGATGCGGTCTTTCTCCGTTTGGGTATGGTTGTGGTGGCTAAAGTTGTGCCCCGGCACGTAGGCGCTCACGCTGTGACCATAGGTAAAGCTCATGATGACCTGGAATACCTTGTTCCACCCCTTTTGGCGGAAGATGGGGTGGTGGATGGTATTGTGCACGATAACAGCGCAAAAGAACGACCACATGCAAAGGAACAGCACGATGGGCAGCCGCAAGTACCATTGCTGCGGAAAAAACACCCACGCCAATGCCGTGGCGGCAAAGTAGATAAACACAAACGCCAGCGTGCGGCGGTCGGCTTTATAGCGTAGGGTGGGTAGCATGTGGGTGTAAAGTTACGAATTAAATGCCTCTGATTAACCAATATACCAGTCAACCAATCAACCAATTAGCTAACTTCGTTACCATGCTGGTCATCTATACCCCGCAAATAACCAACCGCATCCGCTACGTGTTCGATTTGTTCTTCAAGGAGCAGATGCAGGTGCCGCATAAGCTTATCAGCAATCTGGACGAGTTTAGGGTGGCCGACGGGGCCAAACTGGTGTACGACAGCCGCCCGCAGCCGGGCACCATGTGCTTCGGGGCGGTGTACCTGCTGTTTCAGCGGGGCATTACCAAGCAGGAGCTCACCGTAACGGAGCACAACTACCTCAAGATATTCTACCAAGTGGAGGGGGAGGATTTTTGTTTGCCGTTCGACCCATTTGCCGCCGCCTTTTATTTGGTAAGCCGCTACGAAGAGTACTTGCCCCATGCCAACGACAGGCACGACCGCTTTCCGCCCGAGGAGAGCTTTGCCTACCGCAACGGCTTTCTCAACATCCCCGTGGTGAACCACTACATAGCCTTGGTGCAGTTGAAAATACAGGAGCATTACCCGGAGCTGCATTTCCCCCCGAGGAAGTTCAAGTACAAACCCACGTTTGATATAGATAGTGCGTACAATTATCGGGGCAAGGGGCCGTTTCGCAACTTTGGCGGATTGGCGCGTTCCATTTTTAAAGGCGATTTTGCCGAGGCGGGCGATAGAATCAAGGTGCTTTCGGGGCGAAAGCAAGACCCTTACGATACTTATGATTACATACTGAACCTGCACGAGAAATACGATTACAAGCCCGTGTTTTTCTTTTTGTTGGGCAATTACGACGAGTACGACAAGGGTATTTCGGTAAACGTAACCCCTTTCCAAAGCCTGATTAAGTCCATTGCCGACCGGGCCGAGGTGGGCATCCATCCCAGTTACGCCAGCAACAGCGATATCGAAAAGCTGAAACGGGAAATCCGCCGCCTTAATCGTATCCTGAAACGGGAAATACACATCAGCCGCCAGCATTTCCTCAAGCTGAAATTTCCTGATACGTACCATAACCTGATGGATAACGACATAGTGGAGGATTATACCATTGGCTATGCGGCCTTGCCCGGCTTTAGGGCCAGCATTTGCAGTTCGTTCTATTTCTATGATTTGAGCCGGGAAAACAAAACGCTGCTTAAACTCTACCCCTTTGCGTTTATGGATGCCACGCTCAATTATTACATGAAGCTAAAGCCCCACGAGGCTTTGGAAGCCGTGAAGCCGTTGATTGACGAGGTAAAGGACGTAAACGGGCTACTTATTACGCTTTGGCACAACAACTCCTTTAGCGAAGAGGAGGAATGGGTGGGCTGGCGGCATATGTACGAGCAAATGCTGGAGTATATTAGAAATTGATAGTCCACGGTCTACAGGCCACGGTCCACGGAAAATGGTTATTGTCTGGGCTTTTCGACAGATGACAACGATATCTATGGTTTTCTATAACTTCAAACCGTCGACCGTGGACTATAGACCGTGGACCATAATCCATCGACCAAAAAATTTCAATATTTTTGCCAATCAACTAACTATTATTCCTCAGTCTTGTTCCAGCCATGGACCATGGACTATGGACCATCGACCCAAACATGGTACACAACCTTAGCCTAAAGCCTTCTTTGCTGGC
>CAYYZT010000235.1:0-5705 GCA_964476015.1 uncultured Chitinophaga sp. | reverse complement strand
TAGTATCCTAATTTGTTCTGCCGTAAGTTCTTCAGCAGATATTTTCTCCAAAAAAGCGGCATAGGCACGCAGTTTTGAAGAATATTTTTGAAGTTGGTCAAATTCTTTTCTAGCGTGCGAAGGACTGAAATATGGAATAGAGTTTTGGTAGCCTGTAATTTCCAAGTATGCTTTGGTAAACAATTTGTCAAGCTTATTTACCAACCACCCCTTAAAACCCCATTTCGGAAGGGCAAATAACCATTTTACAGGTATATGACCAATGCTATACTCGGTACTAAAATGCAAGTTAAACTGTTGTCCGCTCATGTTTGCTAATTTTAATGATATGGGAGTGGGGCAACTAATGTTTTATTTTAAAGGTAGCCAAAGATATTTAAGTTCAACAATTATACCAATAACATAACTTGCCATTTCTATCTCACACGCTCACCCCATACTCCCTCAGCGCGCTGTTGAGGCTCGTTTTTTTGTCGGTGCTTTCCTTACGGGTGCCGATGATGAGGGCGCAGGGCACTTGGTACTCCCCGGCAGGGAAGTGTTTGGTATAGCTGCCCGGTATCACCACGCTGCGCTCGGGCACCTCGCCCTTGTATTCTTTCGGCTCTGGGCCGGTAACATCTATTATTTTTGTAGATGCCGTAAGCACCACATTGGCCCCCAGCACGGCCTCTTTCCTTACCCTGATGCCCTCCACCACAATGCAGCGCGAGCCGATAAAGCAGTTATCCTCGATGATTACGGGCGCGGCCTGCACGGGCTCCAGCACTCCGCCGATGCCCACGCCGCCGCTCAAGTGTACATTTTGGCCAATCTGGGCACAAGAGCCCACGGTGGCCCAGGTATCCACCATGGTGCCGCTGCCCACGTAGGCCCCTATGTTTACATAAGACGGCATCATGATAACGCCCTGCTCCAAAAAGGAGCCGTGGCGGGCTATGGCGTGTGGCACCACGCGTACGCCCTGTTGGGCATAGCCTTTTTTTAGCGGAATCTTGTCGTGGAACTCAAACGGCCCTACTTCTATGGTCTCCATCTGTTGGATGGGAAAATACAGTATTACGGCCTTCTTCACCCAGTCGTTTAACTGCCAGTTGCCGTCCACGGGCTCTGCCACGCGCAGGCGGCCCTTGTCCAGCGCATCCACCACGGCGCGGATGGCATCCTGGGTTTCGGGCTGCTGTAATAATTCGCGGTTCTCCCACGTTTTTTCTATCAGGTCTCGATACTGTTGAACGTACATAAAACTGTATTTTAGCGTGATGCAAAACTGTCCAAAAAAAATGAAAAGCACGTTGCGAATTTTGATGGTTGCCGTGGCAATTTCCGTGGGGCTGGCTTCCTGCGGTGGCGAGCAAACCAGTAAAGTGGAAAACCACTACGATGCGGAAGGCAAGCTGTTAAAGGAATCGTATAAAGTAAAAGGCAAACCAGGGGAAGCGGGTGCCGAAACCCGCCACGGCAAGTACGAGGCGTATTTTGAAAACGGGAAGGTAAAGGAAGAGAAGGAGTATAAAGACGGCGCGCTGGACGGCAAACGTACCCTCTACTTCGAGGATGGCAAGGTGGATGTGGAGGAGCAGTACACCAACAACCAGATGGAGGGCGGCTATAAGGCTTATTACCCCACGGGCAAAACCAAGGAAGAGGGCCAGTACACCAACAACCAGATGAGCGGCTTGTGGAAGTATTATTACGAAAGCGGCAAGCTGGAAGAGGAAGTGACCTTTGCCAACAATACCGAAAACGGCCCTTACAAGAAGTACTACGAAAGCGGCACCCTAGCCGCCGAGGGCCAATACGAGAACGAACAGGAAACGGGTCATTGGAAATATTACCACGAAAACGGCCAGATACAGGAAGAAGTAAACTTTAAAGATGGCAAGGAGCAAGGTTGGCTCTTTGTGCTGGACGAAAAAGGCGACACCCTTAAGTGGATACAATATGACAATGGTAGGGTAGTTAATTTTAGGGAAAGGAAGTAGATGTGAAATAGGAAATGTGAAATGAGAAACAAGGATATGTGGATGTGCCGCTATAAATTCTATAATCCTTAAGTTCTGCAAAATCTGATTCAGACAACTATGGAAGAACTCGACCGCCTCGCCTTCGCCCTCAACCAATTTGCCGGCATTACTGAGGCGGATTTCCAGCAATCCGTCAACCTTTGGCAGTATAAGGATTATAAAAAGGGCGACTATTACAACCACCACAAAAGCATTTGCCGCAATCTGGGCTTTATTACCAATGGCGTTTTCCGCTCCTACACCGTGGATGAAAAATCTGCCGAGGAAAAGAACGTGTTCCTTTATTCCGCCAACGGCTTTGTGGTCACTTTCAAAAGTTTCGCCAACCAAATACCGTGCGATTACCATACGCAGGCCATGACGGATGCTTCCACCATATTTATCTCTTATACCGATTTAAACGGCCTCTACAAGCAGTCACATCAATGGGAACGCTTCGGCAGGTTGCTGGCACAGGAGGCGTTCAACGTAACCATGACGCGCATCGAAGCCTTTATGTTTAAAACGCCCGAAGAGCGGTATCTGGATTTGATAAAGCAGCATCCCGACATATTCAACAACGTGCCCCTGTACCATATTTCTTCCTATCTCGGTATACAGGGTCCGTCGTTGAGCCGCATCCGAAAAAGAATTTTGGCGAAGTGATACGATTTTAACTTGGGTTAAAATTATTGTGCTGTTTGAGATGGACCTTTACATCAACAAAACAACACAGTCATGAACACCAAAACTATAGTACTCATCCACGGCTTGTTTGTAAACAACACGAGCTGGGCAGCTTGGAAAACTTACTTCGAAAACCAAGGCTACACCGTATACACACCCGCCAACCCCGGCCACGAGGGCAACCCCGCCGCCCTGCGTGCCAACATTCACCCACAACTTACCCAAACGGGCTTTAAAGATGTGGTGGCCAACATTGTGAAAGTGATTGACACCCTGCCCGAAAAACCCATCGTAATCGGCCACTCGTTGGCGGGGCTCGTGGTACAAAAGCTGGTGGAGATGGGCAAAGCCGTTGCCGGCGTGAGCATTGACGGCGCACCTCCCAAAAACGTGTTTGCCCCGCCAGCCACCATCAAGGCCGTGCTGCCCGTGGTGAACCCGTTTAAAGGCAACAGCCCGTACATGGGCAGCAGGGAGTGGTACCACAAGCATTTCTTCAACAACTATACCCGTACGGAAAGCGATAGGCTCTATGACCAAATTGCGGTGCCCGAAAGCCGCAAGATTGCTTGGAACACCTTGCTGGATTCCTTTGCATCCATAGATTTCAAAAGGCCGCACAGCCCACTCTTGTTTATCGGCGGCGGCAACGATACCATTTTCTCCGCCGATTTTACCAAAGTAATAGCCAGCCGCTACCAAGACAAAAACAGCCAAGTGGACTACAAACGCTTCGAGGGCCGTAGCCACTTTATTGCCGGCGAAAAAGGATGGGAGGAAGTGGCAAATTATGTGCTGGGGTGGATTGGAAATAAATAATGTACTGAATGCTGATTTAGCAACAGTATTGTCTTTTTTAACACAAAGAACACTAGGATTAAAGCACAAAGCACACAAAGCCTTTCGTTGTGTACTTAGCGACTTTACTTGGTGTCCTTTGTGTTAAACCGATAACGGGCAATAAGCTCGTTTGCACCACATTGCCACATCACCACATTATCAGTATCTTTGCAGAAATTTTGAGTAACAGTGGTTTATCTTACCCGAAAGGAACATTTCAACGCGGCGCACAAGCTATATAACGATGGCTGGAGCGAGGAACGGAACCGTGAAGTATTCGGCAAGTGCGCCAATGCCAACTGGCACGGGCACAACTACAACCTGTACGTAACCGTTAAGGGCAAGCCCGACCCGGATACGGGTTTTATTATGAACGTGAAGGCGTTGAGCGAGATTATCAAGGAAGAGGTTATCGAGCAGTTGGACCACAAGAACCTGAACATGGATGTGCCTTTCCTGAAAGGGATGATGGCCAGCACCGAAAATTTGGCCGTGGTTATTTGGGGCCGTTTGGAACCCCACATCGCCAAACATGGTTGTGCCCTACACAGCATCAAACTTTACGAAACCGAAAACATCTACGCGGAGTATTTCGGCGAATAACATACCCCCACATGCACCACCACGACGACGACGAACCGCACTACAAGCACCAAGACACTTATAGCCAAGAAACCACTGCGTTTATCTCTGAGCGCATCGGCGGCATCATCACTTCTTTGGGCGAAGACGTGCAGCGCGAGGGCCTGCTTAAAACCCCGGAGCGCGTAGCCAAGGCTTACCAGTTTCTTACCCATGGCTACGGCGTGGATGCCAAACAGGTATTGGAATCCGCCATTTTCGATGAGCACCACAGCGAGATGATCATCGTGAAGGACATTGAGCTATATTCCCTTTGCGAGCACCACATGCTGCCGTTTTTCGGCAGGGCACACGTAGCCTACATACCCAACGGCAAAATAGTGGGCCTGAGCAAAATACCGCGCGTAGTGGATGTTTTTGCCCGCCGCCTGCAAGTGCAGGAACGCCTTACCGTACAAATACGCGACTGCATCAACGAGGCCCTGCACCCGTTAGGCGTGGCCGTGGTGATAGAGGCCCAGCACCTGTGCATGATGATGCGCGGCGTGGAAAAGCAAAACAGCGTTACCACCACTTCCGCCTTCGTGGGCGAGTTCGAGAAACAAGCTACCAGGCAGGAGTTTATCAACCTGCTCTCGGCTAAGTTGAGTTGATGGCTGATTGGTTATTAGTTACTGGTTATTAGTTATTGGTAGCAAACCATTCCTCCGTCTGAAGATGGAGGCAATTGATAACCATGATATGCAGGTGTCATCTCTCCAACAACACAGATATAAGTGGATAATGTGGATTAGCATTAGTCTAAATATCCATTGGCACCCCTTACCGTGGACTGCGGACCGTAGACTATGGACCAAATCAGAAAAATTTGCGATAATTTTGCCATATTGAATTTAAATAGACTACTATGCGCGCATATGTATTTCCGGGGCAGGGTTCGCAGTTTCCGGGTATGGGAAAGGAATTATATGGGCAATCGGCCAAGGCCAAGGAGCTTTTCGAGCAAGCCAACGATATTTTGGGCTTCCGCATTACCGATATTATGTTTGGCGGCAGCGATGAGGAACTGAGGCAGACCAAGGTAACGCAGCCGGCCATCTTCATCCATTCCGTTATCCTTGCCAAAGAAAACAACATACGGCCGCAAATGGTGGCGGGCCACTCGTTGGGCGAGTTTTCTGCACTGGTGGCAGCGGGCGTGTTCGGCTTTGCCGATGGGTTGAAGCTGGTAGCGCAACGCGCCATGGCCATGCAGCAGGCCTGCGATTTGCAGCCCAGCACCATGGCCGCCGTATTGGGGCTGGAAGACGAAAAAATAGTAGAGGTGTGCGGCAGTATAACCGATGAGGTGGTAGTGCCCGCCAATTTCAACTGCCCCGGGCAGGTGGTTATTTCCGGCACGGTAAAGGGGATAGACCTAGCTGCCGAAGCCCTGAAAGCCGCCGGGGCCAAGCGTGTGCTGGTGCTCAACGTAGCTGGGGCATTCCATTCGCCGTTGATGGCGCCTGCCCAGGAAAAATTAAAAATCGCCATAGAGGCAACCCCTTTCCAACAACCTGCGTTTCCTGTCTACCAAAACGTTACCGCCTC
>CAYYZT010000234.1:1440-5713 GCA_964476015.1 uncultured Chitinophaga sp. | reverse complement strand
TATGTGTTTGGATTGAAATTACAAAAGTTTCGCTGCGAAATTTATGTAATCAATCGTTGATTACATGCATTATTTAGCGCGGCGCACCCATATTCCGGCTCGTACAGTCACGCTTTCAGGAAATGAAGCTTGTTGTCAGATAAATAGTGAAGATTCTCGCACACCTTCGCCTCCTGCCTCCTCAGCCACCGGATTTCTCCTTCCCGCTTCTTCCGCAGGCGGGCCTCATGGTCTTTCGCCATAGTATCGGTCTCAATCGTTTCCTCCGGCGAGTAGAACAGCTTTTTCAGTTCGAAATCGATGGCCTGCTCGATAGTGGATTGGTTCGTGGCAGTTCTGACGGCACCGACAGCCAAAGTAGAACATTCCCTTCTGCTCATAGGAGCGTGTAGATGCGCCTGTAGCCGTAACACCGGATTAGGCCGCGGTATGGGTACGGTATCTTCTTCGCGTATTTCATGCTGACCCGCTTTGACTTGAAGCGTTCCTGCACGCTGAAGAACAGGTCTTCAGGGATGATGGTCTTGTGACAGTTCGAGTCGATGTATCCCTCGCTTCCCCTAGCCTTCTGTATCTTGCCGATGTAGAAGGGTTTGGTAAGGATGCGATGCACCGCCATTCCGGGCCACTCCCTTTGCACCTGGCCCTTTTAATACAGTGCGCGGAAGCGGCCCTAGGCTACTCAAAAAATTCCCTCTTTATATCTTAAAACTAATCGGTAACACCATTTTGCTGGGCGTGGGTTTGCCACTCGACGTGCCGGACTTGAATTTGCCCAGTTTGTTCACCACTTCCAGCGCGGCGGCATCCAGCTCGGGCGAAATACCACGGATTACCTTGGCGGCTGTTACCTTGCCATCTTTATCCACTATAAACTCCACATACACCGTACCGCTTATGCCCGCGTTCTTGGCCGATTCGGGGTATTTCAGGTTCTTTTGGATAAACGCTATCAAAGCCGTTTCGCCACCGGGGTATTCCGGCATTTGCTCTACCATGACAAAGGTTTCCGGTTCTTTGGGTTTCGGGGAAGGGCTGCTATCGTAATGACTATTTGCAATAACATTTTTGCTTAAAACCTCCATCGAAACTACCTCTTCCGAAATCTCCTTTCTGTATTTGGCACCCGTTACCACCACCCCCTGTACTTGGGACATGCTATAGCCGAAATTGCCCAAGGCGTCATCGCTCACCCCCTCGGGCAGCGGTAGCGGCTGCACTACCGTGTGAGGCTTGCCATCGGTGCGCACCCGCTCGTCGATGGCGATAAACGAGGTGTAAGCCGTTATCAGGTTGTATTGCAAGCCGAGGGCGGTTACTTCTTTTTTGATGATTTCTTTGTCCGCCCCGTAGCCCAAAGCGTTGTAATCGTCCAGCATCTGGATGCGGGTACGTGCCCAAAGGTATCGCAGGGCATGGTGCTCGGTAGAGGTGGAGGCCGTGGCCAAATCCAGTTCGGTGCTAAACTTGCCTTCGCCCGTAGTGCCCGTTACGGTTATTTTGCCCGTGGGCATGCCCGTGTATTTGCCTACCACTATAATGGGCCTATCGGCCAATACGTCGGGTATGGCGCTAGGCTCCACATCATAAGCGGCCAAGGTGCCATAATTCACTTTTACGTTGGTAAGCACGGGGCTTTCCACGTACGTTTTGAACTTCTTGGCATAAAAATCGGCCTCTTTAGGATCCGTTATTACAAACACTTCGCCCTTGCCTACGCGAGCCATGCCTTCCAGCAAAAAGCGGTTCACGCTGCTACCGATACCGAACGTGAAGAAATTGGCATCGCCCAGTTGTTTTTGCATCAGGTCGAAAGCCTGTTTCTCCACTGTTATATAGCCATCGGTAGCGATAACGAACGAGCGGGAGTAGCCGTTTTGCTTGGGTAAATTGAGGCCCTTGGTAAGCGCGGGCAACAGCTCCGTGCCGCCACCGCCTTGGTAGCCTTCAATGGTTTTGATGGCAGCCTTGATGTTTTCCGAATTAGCAGGCACGGAAGTGGGATGCATAAGAGCGTTGCCGCCCGCAAACGTGAGCACGTTGAACACATCGGTGGGTTTCAGGCTGCCTATAAGCTCTTTCAGGAGTTTTTTGGAAGTCTCGATAGGGAAGCCGCTCATGGAGCCGGAAATATCCACCACGAAAATGTATTCCCTACCGGGCAACTTATCCGGCGTTACCCGCTTGGGCGGCTGTATCATGGCCAAAAAGAAATTTTCTTTCTCGCCCGGAAACAATAATATGCCCGTGTTGATTTGGTCGCCCTTGAGGCGGTATTGCAAAATGTAATCGCGGTTGCCGCCGTTGCATTCCTCGGGCTTTAGCTTCACTAATACTTCCTCCTTGCCTGTGTAAGAAGTAGTAACTTGGTGCATGGCTACCGATGCCGAGGCAATGGGCATGCCCGCCTTTATTTTAGCCGTAAGGTCGAACGTGTTTTTAGGTGCCTCGCCCTCTTTCAGGTACGGGTTTTCCACCCAGTTGCCGGGTGGTAGCAAGGTTTGGGTGCTGGCCGTAAGCGGCGGGCTGTTGTGGTAGCGCGGGCCCACCACGGTAGGGTACACAAACTCGTACACGCCGTCGGTGGGCACCAACAGCTCCGTGTATCTAAGCGTTACCTGTATGGCTTCGCCGGGCAAAATGTTGGCCACGTTCATCTGGAACACGTTGGGCCTATGCTGCTCCAACAACGTTGCAGATTTGCCTTGGCTTTTCGCCGTTTCATATTCTTGGCGGGCGAGGTCTTTTTCTTTGATAACGGCCTTGATTTTCTTTCCGGCCACGTCCATTTCCAAACCATAAATGGCCGCACGGGTAGAGGCGGGAAATACGTAAATGGCCTCCAACGGCACCTTGCCCTCGTTTTTATACACTTGGGTTACGGTTACGTCGGCAATGGTGCCGCTCACGGTTACGTCCACGCCGGTGTGTTGCAGCGGCAGGCCGTCCACCGCATCGCCCAGTACTTGAAAGTACGGCGAGTCGGTTTTATCGTCCTCTTTTATGGATTGGGCACGTATGGTAAATACGGCAAGCAGCAACAACATCGTTGTTACAATGGCGGGTTTGGGAAAATAGATGGATGGTTTCATTCCTTTCGGTTTATGGTGTAGGAATTGGTACGGTTTTAGTAATTTGCCGTGCCGTTAACATATAAGGGGATGCGGTAACAGGCCGTTTTCCATAACCGTGGAGGCATTTTTTGTAAAACGATTCAAAATCAAGGCATAACAGGCACTTTGAGCCCGCTCCAGAGCCATAGCAGCGAACTACAACAAGCCGACGAAGCCCTGTTGGAAGCCTACCGTGCGCTGGGCGAGCCGGATTATTTGGCCGAACTTTATAGAAGGCACCTGCATTTGGCATTGGGCGTGTGCTTGAAGTATTTAAAGGATACCGATGCGGCGCAGGATGCCGTGGCCGATATTTTCGAAAAACTGGCCAAGGATTTGAGGGAGCGGCCCGTAGAGCAGTTTAAGCCATGGCTGTACACGGTGGCCAAAAACCACTGCCTGGGCCTGTTGCGCAAAGGGCAAACCCAACTGGGCCGCACTAAGGAGTACACGGTATTTTTAGAGGCGGTTATGGAAACTGGCGAGCAACCGCATCTTCATAAGGAAGAAGACGAGAAGGAACAATTGCTGCAAAAACTGGAAAACAGCATCGAAAAACTCAATGCCGACCAAAAACTTTGCATCGTTTTGTTTTACTTGGAAGGCAAGAGCTATAAGGACATCATAGAACAAACGGGTTTGACGGACCTACAAGTGAAAAGCCACATACAAAACGGCAAGCGCAACCTGAAAAACCTGCTGGAGCGACCGACATGAACGACCTGAGGCAACGATATGACTTTTTGTTTGACGGCACGGGAGACCTGACGCAGGAAACCCTGTTGCTCTACGTGTTCGGGCCGCTGGAAACGGAGGCAAGGCAAGCCGTGGAGCAACACTTGGCCGACTGCGAAATGTGCCGCGATGCGGCAGAGGGCATGGCATTGCTGGGCACCAAAGAACAGGCGTTGGCCTTGTTGGCGGCTACGGATGCCAAATTGTTGGAAAGAATCGAGGCCCTGAAACAAAAAGTAACCCGCGACGGCAAGGAGGAACTCATACACCAAGCTGAGCCTGTAACCATAAAGCCGGAGCGCACCGAGCGGCGCATCGGGTGGTACCGCTATGCCGCCGCTGCCAGTGTGGTGCTGGTAGTGGGCGTAGCATTTTGGCTGGTGAACCGCAGCCTGGAGGGCGACATGGCCTCGAATATAGCGCAG
>CAYYZT010000234.1:0-1430 GCA_964476015.1 uncultured Chitinophaga sp. | reverse complement strand
CAGGTGTATGAAGACAGCGCCAAACTTGAAGGTGAAATGAACCGCCAAGGTCAAACGGGGGCTTCTGAAACAGCTGCATCGGATAGCTTCTCTACTGTTGTAAGCGGTGGTACGGCACCTTATGCGTTTGAGTGGGCGGATACCCACCACAAAACCCATACAGGAGAGGGTTTCGCCACGGGTACCTCTACCGCTCAAGACGAAAACGGTTTTGTTTCCGGTAAAATGGGGAGCAAACAAAAGCCTTCAAAACCCGAGGAAGAGCTTCAGAACAACGTATCGAGCGATTATGAGACCAACGATTTGGTAATGCTTGAAGAAAACAGCGTGGCCGATAAGTACAAATCCGATGCCCCAGCCTCCAAGGAAAAAAAGAAGAACGAGGATGCTGCCGCTGGTAATATAGCCCCCGCCCCTGCCGTAACGGCTACCGCACCTACTACGGTAAACAAAGGCAGCAACTTGTTCGACAACAACCTAACGCTCAACAATGTCACTCTTAGCGATGTTGCCATCGAGCAAGCCCAATACCCCGGCGGCAGCGTGGCCATACAGCAATATTTCGACCAGATACAGTATCCTGCGCCCATCGCCAAGGGATATAGGGGGGTGGTAACATTTGAGGTAAGTTTTGACAAAAAAGGCAAGATTGCGCAAGCTGCTATCCTATCCGGTTTGGGCGAACCGTTTGACAAGCTACTGTTGGACCACCTTAGGAAAATGCCCGTTTGGACACCGCCGCAACCCAACGGCAAACCCGTGGAAAGCGTAAGGATGGTAACGGTGGAGGTAACGGTTCGGTAAGGGCTTTGGATGCTAATTAAGTGAATTATTCAGTTGTAAAGTAATACTTAACAACTGAAAATGCCATGGAAGCACTTTTAATGCCAGTAAGTTACATATATTTAGAGCAGCAAAAAACGGGGAGGTGGCAAAAAATTCCTTTCATTTTAAAAAGAGGCCTCTCCACTAAAATCCTTAACTTTATAGCAAACTGCTAAAATCATGGGTGCGGCAATGGAACGGGGCCAGTTTCTGCAAGAGCTGGAAAAGCTGAACGCGGCACAACGCCGTGCGGTGGATACCATAGAAGGCCCGGTGCTGGTAATTGCCGGCCCCGGCACGGGCAAAACCCAGATTTTGGCGGCCCGCATCGGCAACATCCTCGCACAAACCGATGCCCGGCCGGAGAACATCCTTTGCCTTACCTATACCGATGCCGGTGCCATAGCCATGCGCCGCCGTTTGCTCAAATTTATCGGCCCCGATGCGCATAAAGTTACCATCAATACCTTCCACGCGTTTACCAACAGCGTTATCAAGGACAATCTGGACCTGTTCGGCATCCATTCGATCGACCCGCTCGAGAAGAAGCTGGTGCAGGACCGCCGCATCGCCATCGCCGACATGCGCGCGATCGATGAGCTCGG
>CAYYZT010000233.1:0-5727 GCA_964476015.1 uncultured Chitinophaga sp. | reverse complement strand
GTAAACCCCAGCGATACGGTTTCGTTTGTGGATGGCTGGCAGGGCAGCTTGCCGCTAAACGTGGCTAAAATGATGGGTAGCTTCGTTGTGAGGCGGCGCGACGGCATTCCGGCTTACCAGATTGCCTCTTTGGCCGACGACGTGCATTTCGGCGTTACGCACACGGTACGGGGCATGGATTTGTTGTCGTCCACCGCTGCCCAATTATATCTGGCAAAGCTATTGGGCCTAGAAATTTTTGCCCAAACCCAATTTTACCACCACCCGTTGTTGTTGGACACAGGCGGGCAAAAACTCTCCAAATCAAAGGGCAGTATTTCGCTGCGGCATTGGCGCAACGAAGGCTTACCCGCGAGTACGTTGTTGGAAAACTTCTGCCGATGGGCTGGGATAAAGTTTTCGCAGCCGCCGCAAACGGCCACCGATTTACTGAAACTCGAAATAAATTTCAATTCGCTATTCCGGTAAATTATCGGTCCATTTTTACCAGCCTAATAGCGGTACGCGTACTTCCATTATCTATGTGCAACAGATAAACGCCATCGGGTAAATAATGCAATCCTTGCCAGTGGAATTGGTTGTTTTGCCATGTAGGCTCGGGCAAGGCTATGCGTTTCCCTGCTAGGTCGAATAGGCGAAATGCAGGGCTTGACGCATGGCTGCCGCGGTATTGCAGCGAGAATTGGTTGGTAAACGGATTTGGGCCGACAGTCCATTCGTTGGTAGTGCTCGTTATATCGCCTATGCCCACCGTGCGGTTGTCTATTACCAACACGGGCAGGCTCACGTCTTCGCACCAACCAGCAGGGCAGCCCGTGTTGCAAATGGTGAGGGTAACGGTGTACAGGCCGCCTTGGCTATACCAGTGCGATGGGTTCTGTCCTTGGGCCGTATTGCTGCTGCTGTGCGGGTCGGCAAAGTCCCAATTAAAGGTGTTGGCGTTGAACGAAAGATTGTAAAAATTCACTTCCACGCTGTCGTCGCCATCATTTAGCCTTGCCGGTATGGGCAGATAGCCAAAAATGGCATAAGGCTGAAAACACCTTACGCTATCCAAAAACTCTGCCTGCTGGTATATTTCGTTGCCATTGATAAGCCATGCGGTTACTTTTAGAACAGGTATCCGCTCGTCTCGCCTGAACCAGCTATATTCTATCACCGTATCCGGAATAATCTCGTTGGGCAAGAAAGTGCCTAGCGTTATCGTGTTTCCCAATATGGTAACGCTATCGCGGTTGTGGATGATGGATTTGTGTTTCAGCACGCTATCGTAAGTGGCATAGGGAGTAGTGAGCGTGCCCCATCCATCCACGTAGTTGGTGCGGGTTTGGGCGTGCTTGTAGGCGAATGAAAAGCTGATGCCCGTGCCCGGAATGGAATCGAGCTTGATGGAATAGCTGCTCACGGAAGTGGCGCTGTCGCCGTACCGCATCGGGAAACGGTAAACCCTGTCCGGCGAATCGAAAGATGCCACCAAGGGGATATTGGAAATGCGCGCGCCGATACCGTTTTGGTACAGGCCACTTTGGTCTTTCTTGTAAAGGTTGTATACTTGGGTAATGGAGGCGATGCCCAGGTTGATGCTGTCATTGGTAAGTTCCGCAAGGTTGAAGTTGCTGCCCCAGCGGCCTATGCAGTTGGTGTTGCACCCTGCGTTGCAAAGCGAGTTGCACACCACGTCCACCCCGTTGGGGCCACTGCAACTGCTATAGCAGTTGGTGGCGCAGGTAAGGCCGCAAGTGAGCAAATAGGCCGGCAAAAAGCCCGTGGAATTGGGCGTAACGAAATTGATGATGCGCTGCGAATAAGGATATAGATTGTTGAAATCCCAAGTTTGGGATGGGCCAGTGGGCGAGAAATCCTCGTTGCCCAAATCGAAGAGGCTTACCCGACTCACCAAAAAGCTGTCGCCGGTGGAGGCAAAGTTGTTGCTGAAGTAGGTATTTTGAGACCATGCGGCAATGCCCGATAGCAATGCGCACACCATAAAAAATATTCGGGCCATAGGAATTGTATTCTGCTGGAAAAGATAAGAAAAAAGGTTAACTGAACGATGCCCGAAACATATTCTAATCAAAATACTCCCGTAAAATACCTAGATGCGGTATAATTACTAACTTTAACACAGCACCGGATGGGCCACTAAAAAGGCCGCCCACACAGGGTATGAACAAGCTTTTCGTAAAGTACCTAGTTCCCTTATTGGCCGTATCCATTATACCTGCTTTAATCGGGGGGCTGCTATTCCTATTGTTTATCAAGGTAAACATGGCCAACCTGAAGGAAGACCTCTCTGCCCAGGTATCGCAAGCCCTTACCCGCGAAATATCTTATAAAGACGAAGCCATTGCCCAAACAGAAGGCATGTACGTGGAGGGCGAGATTGACCGCATCGGCAACAAAATGAGCGCCCTGGCCTTGGCCCCCGATTTTATGGAGCTGAACCTGTTGGAGATAAACAGCTATGTAGAAAACATCATCAGCAACGAGCCGGCCATTTTGGAAATAGCGGTGGTGAACAAATGGGGCGAAGTGGTGTACGATAAGGTGAATGCCCTCTCGCTAATGAGCGAGGAGTACAACGAAATGATAGAGAAAGACTTGTTGGCCGTAATCCAATCAAAGGAGTCTTACCTATCCGATGTAAGCATTTCCAGCCGTTCGCAACTGCCCTATGTTACCTTGGGGCAGCCCATCATCCAGTTCGGCGGAAACTTTGCGGGTGGTATAGTGCTGAATTTGAACCTGAGCTTTATTTGGGAAATTGCCGCATCCAAGCAAGTGGGGGAGAAGGGCATGCTGTACATCATTTCGCCCAAGGGGCAGCTTATTTCGCACCCATCCACTAGGGAGCTTTACCAAAATGCCGACTACTCCAAATACGATTACATCAGGGAAATCATTGCCACCAAAAACGGTACCATACAAACCGCTACCAGTTTGGTATCCTTCTACACCAACAAATACGGCTGGACCACCATTATTGAAATACCCCTAGACCAAGCCCTTGCCACCGTAAACGACAACCAACTGCTGGTGCAGTCGTTTATTAGCAGCACCAACCGCTCCATGGGGTATGTGGCCATTGCCATTTTGGTGTTTGTGCTGCTGTTTACCTTGGTGGCATCGGTATATGTTACCCGTTGGCTCATAAACCCCATAGTGAAGCTTACCGAGGCCACGCGTACTATTTCGCGCGGTAATCTCAACCTGGCAATCGAGAAAAACTCTGATGACGAAATCGGGCAGTTGACGGATGCGTTTAACCTAATGACCGAGCAATTGCGCATTAAGCAAGAAGAGCTTTTGAAAAGCAATGCCTACATCAAACAGCAAGCAGAAGAGCTGTTGGATAGGTATAACTCCGATTTGGAGCAGTTTGCCTACGTAACCACCCACGACCTGATAGAGCCGCTGCGGATGATAACCAGCTATATACAACTGCTGCAGCGGAGATATAGAAACGTGTACGACGACGAGGCCAAGGAGTTTATGAACTATGTGATAGAAGGCGTGGACCGGATGCACAACATCATCAACGACTTGTTTGAGTATTCGCACATCCGTACCGATGTAAAGGATTTCGAGAAGGTTGATTTGAACGAAGTGCTGAACGCTACCTTGAAGAAGCTGGGCAAAGAGATAAGCGAGAGCGGTGCCGCCATTAAGTATGACAACCTGCCGGAAATTAGGGGCGTGGAGAGCAACTTAACCCAGGTGTTTCAAAACCTGATAGGAAATGCCATTAAGTTCAGGCAGAAAGAGCAGTCTTTGGAGATAAGAATCAATTGCGATGACCGCACCTACGATTGGTTGTTTTCTGTGGAAGACAACGGTATCGGCTTCGATCCGCAGTATAAGGAAAAGGTGTTCGAGATTTTTAAACGCCTCAACAAGCGCGACGATTATCCGGGTTCGGGCATGGGCCTTGCCATTACCAAAAACATAGTGGAGCGCCACGGCGGCAAAATTTGGGTAGACTCTAGGCTGGGCTATGGCACCACGTTCTACTTTACCATCAAAAAATACTAGCGGCTATTTGCTGTTCGGGCCGCCTTCGTCGCGGTTCTTGTATTCTTTTAGCACTTCCATTTTAAAGTCGCGCTCGGCTTTTTGCAGCAGGGCTATCTTTTTTGGCGGCAGCACTTTCCTGAATTTTTGAAGGTACTCTACCTCTAGGTTGGTAAGCTTCTGCTTTGCGGCAATATACTCGTCAAGTATCTTGTTTACTTCCGTATCGCTTATTTGGTCAAGATTGGTTTGCAGCTTTTTGCCGTGGTTCATCTTGGTTTTGTGCAGCCCCATTTTTTTGTCCTCATACTCATTGTATAAAGGCCAAAATGCTTGGGCCTCGGCAGCGGTAAGGTTAAGGGCGTTGGTAAGAAAGGCTATTTTCAATGCCTTGATTTTTTCTTCCGGCACTTGGTCGTTATGCTGGCCCGTGGGGGCAGGGCCGCTGCCCGTGTTTTGCGCAATGGCACCGATGCCGATAAAACCAAACATCAACAGTAAAAAGGCGTAGCGAAAGGTTTTCATAAAAAGTCCTCCATAAAGGTTTCGTCATCAATCATTTCCAAGAGCAATCTGTTGTATTCGTCGCTCTGGGTTTGGGGCTGTATGTATTGAAATTGCTGGTTGTGCGATACGGTGCTTAGCAATGCGGTATCTTCCATCAGGCGTGCCTCCAGCAAATCATCGTCTAGCAAAGCATATTGGGCCAAGTCTTCGCTGGTTAGGTTGGCCCATGACAGGGCCGTGGGGGCCTCGGCGGTGGGCCAAAAGATAATGGCCAGTGCCACGGATGCGGCCGCGGCTAGGCTGGCGGCCATGGGCCATAGCCTAACCACCCGTTTCTCCACCACTTTGTGGCTTTCGCGCATGTCAAAGGTAGCATCGGCCAGCGAATCGAAATAGCCATCCACGGGCATGGGCACCTTGGCTTTCGGCATTTGGGCCAATAGCGGGGATAGGGCCTCCAGTTCTTGTTGGGTAGCTGGGTTGCGCCCGTTGTTTTGTTGCCTGTTATAATCCATTGCTGCGTGTTTGACTATTTTAAAAGGCCGAGGTTTAAATAAAGAATTTTTTTTAGGGAATGATTTTCAATGGATTAAAAAAATGTTTGGTTCAAGGTGTTGGAAGCAGTATTAATTGTGGGTACCCTTTGCGGTATCAAAAAAGGGTTTCTTGTTTTCCCTCGGCACATATTTTAAAAATGAAAAAGGGTTTTTGCACTTTCTGGTGGCAAAGCGCAACCTTTTTATACTCTCTGCGTAAGATTGGGTACGGCTAACAATCATTAGCCTTTCTCAAAATTGACCAAACAGAGATTATTTGCCATGAAGAGTGTGAAACAGTGGAGAAAGATGGTTTTCATCTTGTTTATGGTGTGTATTGGCACACTGTACTCCGTAAAAAGCAATGCGGCCACCATTACATCCTTGAACGGGGGTGCTTGGGAAACAGATGCTAACTGGGATAGCGGCACCGTGCCTACTTCGGCGGATGATGTAATTATACAAGACGGGCACAACCTTACCCTTGTAAGCAACACCACCGTAGCCAGCCTTACCGTAACTGCCGAAGACTTAACCATATTGACCATCAGCTCCGGGTACACGCTTACCGTGCTCGGTGATGTTACCATTTATGGCGGCCCCGATGCCACTGTGTCTCAAATTTCTTGTAGCGGCCATTTGATAATTGGCGGTGCCTTGATTTTTGCTGGCG
>CAYYZT010000232.1:0-5745 GCA_964476015.1 uncultured Chitinophaga sp. | reverse complement strand
GTCATGGCAATGCGACACCGCCATGCGCTGGCAGGTGGACTCGGTAGCTACCATAAATGTCAACGGGGAAAATTTACGGTATTACCGAGCGGTTTTAACGAGCCCCAACCAACAGGTTAACCCGCAAACGGTGGAGGTAGTGGAACGCATCGGCTCCATAAACAACCATTTGATACCTTCTTTTAATTGCGTGTTCGATGACGGCTCCTCCTATCGCCTGCGCTGCTACGAAGACGACTCTTTTGCCCTGTACCGGGTAGATACCACCGTGGCGTGCGACTACCTGTACAACAGCGTTGGCAAAGTTGATTTTGAAACGGGCATAAGGCTTTACCCTAACCCCGCCCAAAGCAAAATCAGCATATCGGTTGACGGCTATTTGATGGAGCGATACACAGTGTTGGATTACTCGGGCAGGCAAACCATGCAAGGCCACTTAGAAGCAGATGCAGTGCAACTAGACGTTTCCACGCTCCCCCAAGGCATGTACCTCCTCAAGCTGGAACTGGCCAACGGCCAATATGCTGTAAAGCGGTTTGTGAAGGATTAATTTGCGGTTAAATTGTCGGCTTTTGTGTTACCAAACACCATTTTTGCCACAATTTAATATTAGCATAACTTCATTAGTTTTAGCTTTGTGGTTGAAACGCTAAAATTTATCCATGAAAAGATATGGTACAATAGTGGGCAGGTTGATGTTGTTAACCTTTGCCTGTCTTTCTTTTGGGGCCAATGTGCAAGCCCAAACCTTGGTAGCGGGCGATATAGCCTTCACGGGCTTTAATGCCGATGTTGATGCTTTTTCCTTTGTGCTGTTGAGGGACATCAACAACGGCACCAGCATCAACTTTACCGACAACGGTTGGCAAAGCTCAGGCTCTTTTAGGAACAACGAGGGCATTCTTACCTGGACGGCAGGCAGCGACCTTACTTGTGGCACCCAAGTTAAAATTACGGGCACCACTACCGCCAGCACTGGCACGGTAAGCTCCACGGGAACGGGCAGTTTTGCCCTCTCTACCAGCGGCGACCAGATTCTGGCCTATCAAGGTGCCGTGGGTAGCCCTACCTTTATCACGGCCATCAATTTTGCCGGTACTACTTGGGCTTCCAACGCTACTACGGCCAACAACTCGGCCCTGCCAGCCGGGCTCACCAACGGCACTACCGCCATCAGCCCCGGTGCCACGGAAAACGGCCGCTACAAATGCACCGCAAATACGGGCGTTTCTACCATCAAAGCGGCTATTTTTACTGCCAGCAATTGGGATATAAGTGCCAGTACCGTTTATAGCTTGCCACCCACTTGTACCTTTAGCTGTACCCAGCAAGATTGCGCGGGCGTAAACGGCGGCACCGCTGCCATTGACGGTTGCGGCGTATGCGCCGGAGGCACCACGGGCATTACCCCAGACCCTGATGCCGATAGCGACGGTACCTTGGATTGTGACGACGACTGCCCCAACGACCCTAACAAGATAGCCCCCGGCATTTGCGGTTGCGGCGTGCCGGAAACCGTGGCCGATGCGGGCTTGAACGATACCATTTGCATGGGCCAAACGGCCAGCCTTACCGCTACCGGCGGCGGCACTTATGCTTGGAGCAACGGCGGCAATACGGCCAGCATATCGCCTGCGCCCACTGTTACCACTACCTACTATGTAACCGTTACTGCCAACGGCTGTGCCGCGGTAGATTCGGCTAAGGTGGTAGTAAACAATCTGCCCGCGGCCAATGCCGGGCCGGACGACGAAACATGCTTGGGCACATCCGTTACGCTTACCGCAACGGGCGGCGTAAGCTACCTGTGGAGCACCGCTTCCAACACCAACACCACTGTGGTTTCGCCAACTGTTTCCACCACCTATACCGTAACGGTAACGGATGCCAACGGCTGCTCTGCCACCGATAACGTGGCGATAACCGTAAACCAGTTGCCTACCGTTGATGCTGGTGCTAACGACACCATCTGTGCGGGCGAAACGGCCAGCCTTACCGCTACCGGCGCGGGTGCTTATGCTTGGAGCAACGGCGGCAACACGGCCACCATTGCCCCTGTGCCTACGGCTACCACCACCTATACCGTAACAGTTACCGATGCCAATGGTTGCATAGCCACGGATAATGCCCAAGTGGTGGTAAACCAACTGCCCATAGCCGATGCAGGTGTTAACGATACCATCTGCGTGGGCGAAACGGCTTCGCTCACCGCCACTGGTGGCGGCACCTATGCTTGGAGCAACGGCGGCAACACCGCCACCATTACCCCCGCCCCAGCCACCACCACCACTTACACCGTAACCGTTACCGATGGCAATGGCTGCCAAGCTACGGACAATGCCGTGGTAGTAGCCAACAACCCGCCCACCATCGCCGTTGCCAACGATAGCAGCGTTTGCGTAGGCTCCACCTTTACCTTAACTGCTAGCGGCGCGGCTACTTACAACTGGGGCAATGGCCTCACGGGTGCTTCGGTAAACGTAACCGTTACGGGCAACGCCGTTTACACCGTTACCGCTACGGATGCCAACGGTTGTGTATCCACGGCCAGCATTACACTTAGTTCGTTGGCATTGCCCACTGCCAGTGCTGGCAACGATGCCACCATTTGCTTGGGCGATACCACTACGTTGTTGGCCTCCGGCGGCGTTAGCTATGCTTGGAGCAATAGCATCAACACGGCTGCCAACGAGGTGAGCCCTGCCGATACCACGGAGTACATTGTAACGGTTACTGCCGCCAACGGCTGTGCCGATACCGACACCGTAACCGTGAACATATTGCCCCTGCCTACCGCTTTTGCCGGAAACGACCAAGCTATCTGTGCAGGTGCCACCGCTAACCTTACAGCAACGGGCGGCGTAAACTACAACTGGAGCAACGGTGCCAACACTGCCGCTACCACGGTAACGCCAACGGGCGACACTGCCTTGGTGGTAATAGTACAGGATGCCAACGGATGTTTGGATACCGATACCGTAGCCGTTGTGGTAAACCCGTTGCCCGTGATTGATTTGACGGCACTGGATTCCACTTTCTGTATTGAGGATGGCGTGATAGCATTGACTGCCATACCTAGCGGCGGTGCGTTTACCGGCGCGGGTGTAAGCGGCAATAGTTTCGACCCGGATGTTACGGGTGTGGGCATTCACACTATATCGTATGCTTATACCGACAACAATGGTTGCGCCAACACGGGCCAAGTGGATTTGGTAATCGAGGTTTGTTCTGGCGTAAACGAAGTAGGCGGCAGGTTCAGCGTAAAAGTTTATCCTAACCCGTTCTCCGATGTGTTGAACGTTTCCGTGGAAACTACCAACGGCGAAAGCTTGTCCATCACGCTTCGCGATATGGCCGGCAAAACCATCAGCCAAACCCATGCCGTGGCCAACAATGGTTTAACAGCCATTGAAACAGGCAACCTCTCGGTAGGTATGTACTTGTTAGAGGTGAAATCGGCCGCGGGCACCAAGAGCGTTAAGCTGATAAAGAATTAATACAACTGACCAACCAAATTATGAAAGGGGTGCCGCTTGCGGTGCCCCTTTTGTTTTGGGTAAAAAAGAGGGCATAGGCCACCCCTTTGCTACTCGCTAGGGGTTGCTGCTTTTCCTATCTTTGCCGTAAAGTATCCCTAGTTACTATGAGCGAACCGAAACGATATACGGTTACTTCCGCGTTGCCCTATGCCAATGGCCCCCTGCACGTGGGCCACATTGCGGGCGCGTACTTGCCCGGCGACATCTACGTGCGCTACCTAAAGCTGCGTGGCAAAGACGTGGTGTACGTGTGCGGCAGCGACGAGCACGGCGCGGCCATTACCATACAGGCCAAGAAAGAGGGCACCACGCCACAGGCCATTATCGACAAGTACCACGAAATAAACAAACAGGCTTTTAAAGACCTCGGTATTGATTTCGATATATACCACCGTACCAGCAGCCAATTGCACCACGAAACCTCATCTGCATACTTTAAGGAGTTGTACGACAAAGGGGTTTTTGAGGAACGCGAGACGGAGCAGTATTTCGACGAGGAGTACCAACAGTTTTTGGCCGATAGGTACATTATAGGCACCTGCCCCAACTGCGGCAACGAGAATGCCTACGGCGACCAGTGCGAGAAGTGCGGCACGAGTTTAAGTCCTGATGAATTGATTAACCCCCGCTCCATCTTGAGCAACCAAACGCCCGTAAAGCGCAAAACCAAGCACTGGTATTTGCCGCTGGATAAATACGAGAACTGGCTGCGCGAATGGATTATACAAGGCAACGGTAGGGTAGAGGAGTGGAAAACCAACGTGGCTGGCCAATGCCGTAGTTGGATTGAGCAGGGCCTGCACCCCCGCAGCATTACCCGCGATTTGGATTGGGGCGTGCCCGTGCCGCTGCCCGGTGCGGAGGGCAAGGTGCTGTATGTGTGGCTTGATGCGCCAATAGGCTACATCAGTGCCACCAAGCAGTGGGCTATAGACAACAACAAGGACTGGACCCCGTATTGGAAAGCGGAAGACACCAAATTGGTACACTTTATAGGCAAGGACAATATCGTTTTCCATTGCATCATTTTTCCGGTCATCCTCAAGGCGAACAACTATATATTGCCCACCAACGTGCCCGCAAACGAGTTTATGAACCTGGAGGGCCGCAAACTGAGCACCAGCCGCAACTGGGCGGTATGGGTACACGAGTATTTGCAGGATTTCCCGAACATGCAGGACACGTTGCGCTACTACCTGTGCGCCAACATGCCCGAAACCAAGGACAGCGAGTTTACTTGGGCCGATTTCCAAGCAAAGAACAACAACGAACTGGTGGCCACGCTGGGCAACTTCGTGAACCGGGTGATGGTGCTCACGCACAAATATTTTGAAGGCAAAGTGCCCCAAGCCGATGAGCGTATCAGTGAGGCAAACGTTTGGAAAGATATACAGGGCCAATATATCAAGGTGGAGGATGCTATTGAGAGCTATGACTTTAAGGCCGCACTGGCCGAAATGATTAACTTGGCGCGGTTCGGCAACCAGTACCTTACCAAAGAAGAGCCTTGGAAAACCATTAAAACTAATCCGGGGCAAGCTGCACAGGTGTTGTTTGATTGCTTGCAACTTATCAACCATATAGCCATACTGGGAGAGCCGTTTTTACCCTTTACCTCGCAAAAGATAAGGCAGCAGCTTAATAGAAGCTCAGCACCACTAACCTGGAACGCTGCTTATGTGCAAGTGCCCATAGGCCTCCAACTCAACCAACCCGAGTTGCTTTTTAGCAAAATAGAGGATGCCACCATCCAGCAACAAGTAGAAAAACTGCACGCCAGCCAACCCATGAGCAACCCGACCAACGATACCCCCAGCAGTGTCGCCCTGAACGGGGTCGAAGGGAATGTCACCCTGAGCGGAGTCGAAGGGCCGCACTATGAGCCGATGAAGGCCGAAATACAATACGACGATTTTGCCAAGCTCGACCTGCGTGCCGGTACCATCATCGCCGCCGAGAAAGTAGAAAAGGCCGACAAACTCTTAAAGCTGACGGTGGATTTGGGCTTCGAGCAGCGCACCATCGTGTCGGGCATTGCCCTGCACTTCAGCCCCGAGCAATTGCCCGGCCAGCGCGTGAGCATAGTGGCCAACTTGGCCCCCCGCAAGCTGAAAGGTATCGAGAGCCAAGGCATGATTCTTTTGGCCGAAGACCTCCAAGGCAAGCTCTTCTTTACCGTGCCTGCCGAGGGCACGCCCAACGGTGC
>CAYYZT010000231.1:3906-5798 GCA_964476015.1 uncultured Chitinophaga sp. | reverse complement strand
ATGTCTTGCTGCTTGGAAACTGGTATCTGGTCGAGCACTTCGATCTTAATCGGCTTGTCCTTGTTGTTGCGTATGCTGATTTCGTAAGTGCGCTTTTCGATGCGGGTGCCGCCAAAGAAGCTGTGTGACTGCTTTTCCACTATCGGCATACGCTGTATGTGTATCTTTTCGTCCCTGCCCATGGAGAGCAGCAGCGTGTCGGCAGTTACCTGCGGGTTAATGCCCGACTGGCCGATATACCGCTCCTCAAAGAACAGGTTGGCAGTGCCCGCCAATAGGTTGTATTGGCCCCAATCGGTAATCTTGGCTAACAGGAACGCCGTGTTGTCCATGCTGGGCACGGTATGGTAAATATACTTGGCCGGCATTTCGTAGTTCTTTAGAGGTACTTGCCGCGCCTTGCCGTCCGAAGGGATGGATTGGGCCAACTCTATATCATACTCCGCGTTCAGTTGGGTTTCGTTTACGGTTACGTTGTAATCAGGGCCTTTGCTTAAATCCTCCTCTTTATCTAATTTGCTCTTATACAAGGCACTGTTTACAACGGTGCTTTGGTCTTGGTAGTTGTGGATGTAAGGCGAGTAAAAATCCACGTATAGCGGCACCAGCACGGGGCGGCTGTTGTTTTGCGATGGGTTGCCGGTGCTCACGGTGAGCTTCACGTTCTTCCAATCGAAACCGGTGCTTTGGTACACTTGGGCATAATAGTTTAGCGAAAGCGGCTTTTCGATGCTCATGCAGCGCAAGTCGTAAATCGGGGTCCAGCCCGCGTTGTTTACCATATAGCTGCATTTTACGTTCGATTTGCCTGCCGCTTTGGCCAGCACCGTTACCACAATCTCGCCCGTGGGCGTTACTGTTTGGTTGTTGATGTCGTTTACTTTGGTTTGCAGGGCGATGCGCTGGTCAGTAACTTTCTTGGTATCCTGCTTTAGCTGGAAAAGCTTTTGGCGTATGTCCATCAGCTTGTTTCGGTACAGGGTAAGCAGCTTGTCCAGCTCTGTAACCGATAGGCCCGTAATGGTGCCCACCATTTGCAGCTTGTTGTTTATTACGCCTTCCTCCAGTTCGTAAACCGATTTCTTTTGGTTGATCCAATCCAGTTGCGTATCCAGTACCAAGATGCTGTCGTTTAGTTTCTGCGTCTTATCGGTGTTGGGTTTGGGCTTGGTGTAATTAACCCTGCTGGTAACGGAGAGTATGGTGGCGTTGCCATCCAACTGCACCTGCACACTGGGCAATATAATGGCCGCGCTCAAGTTATCGATAATAATTTCGCTGGTGCCCGCCGGTATATCCACGCTGCCGGAATGGCTCAAGCGGGCGGTTTGGCGGTAAACGGTAACGGCATCGATGTTGGTGGGCACGGTGTTGGCCGCCCAAAGATTAAAGGATACCAGCAGTGCGAAAACAGAAAGGAAATATCTCATAGTTGTTGGGTTTTAACTAGGAGATGCGGTAGGTGGGGTTATTCCATAAGTTGGCGAGAAAATAGTAAGTAGTAAATAGGAATTAGCTAGTAAACTAGGTTTTGGAGATACCGTGGCAAATACCCTCTTGGGAGGGTCAGCACGCTTGGATGATGATAGTGCAAGGATAAAAGATTGTGATTGCTGAAGTGATGGCATGGCCGTTGCCGACGTGCTGGGGTGGGTGGATGGCAACACTGCTACCACCGGACCCACCCCAATGCCCGTTGCATTACACCTTACTATTCAAGCACCAAGCTGGGCATCGACCCTCCTTGGAGGGTATTGGGCAAAGCAGTGCCTATTATCAACGATAATACAACGATGGGAACATCACAGGATTTCGCATCAATCCGTAAACTTATACCCGATGCCGCGCACGGAGTGGAAATGGCGCGGTTCTTTCATATCTCCCTCGAAATA